>CAMGPO010000071.1 GCA_946060825.1 uncultured Clostridia bacterium
ATCCGCAAACTGGAGAAGGGGGCCAGCGTCCCTTTCTCCCTGTCTGCGGTTTTATGCCTCTTCCACCGTGCGATCTTCTCTGCGTCTCCGCCGCGCAGATCAAACGCTGTGACCGGCGTAGATCTCCGGCCCTGCCGGACAAATACACGGAGGAATGTTTATGCAATTTCTGCAATCCCTTCTCAACTCGCTTCCCGGCGCGGTCGGCCAGGGTCTGATGTGGGGCATCATGGCCATCGGCGTCTATGTGACCTACCGCCTGCTGGACGTGGCCGACCTGACCGTGGATGGCTCCCTTGCCACCGGCGGCGCGCTGTGCGTGCTGCTGACCCTGAACGGCATGAACGTCTGGCTGGCCGTGCTCTGCGCCATGCTGGCCGGCATGGTGGCCGGCCTCATCACCGGCTTGTTTCACACCCGCTGCGGCATCCCGGCCATCCTCTCCGGCATCCTGACCCAGCTCGGCCTCTACTCCATCAACCTGCGTATCATGGGCTGGGGCACCACCACCGGCACCCAGGCGACGCTGGCCATCCGTGTGGACAACTACCACCTGCTGGTCTCCTCCCGCTATGTCCGCCAGCTCTCCCTCGACAACCCCATCCCTCTGCTGATCCTCTTTGTGATCGCCGTCATCGCCGTACTCTACTGGTTCTTCGGCACGGAGCTGGGCTGCGCCCTCCGGGCCACCGGCTCCAACCGCCAGATGGCCAAGGCCCAGGGCATCAACACCGACCGCAACACGGTTCTCGGCCTGATGCTCTCCAACGGTCTCGTCGCCCTCGCCGGCGCTCTGCTGGCCCAGTATCAGGGCAGCGCCACCATCGATATGGGCCGCGGCGCCATCGTCATCGGCCTGGCTGCCGTCATCATTGGCGAGGTTGCCTTCGGCAAGCTCTTCCGCAACTTCGGATTGAAGCTGCTGGCCTGCGTCTTCGGCGCGATCATCTACTACATCGTCATCCAGATCGTCCTGCGCCTCGGTCTCGACAGCAACGACCTCAAGCTGCTGACCGCCGTGATCGTGGCCATCTTCCTGGCCATCCCCTACTGGAAGTCGAAGATGTTCCGCACCAAGGTGAAGCCCGTCCCGGCAAAGGAGGACAAGACCCATGCTTGAACTCAAGAACCTCTATAAGACCTTCAATCCCGGCACCGTCAACGCCAAGACGGCCCTCCGCGACCTGTCCCTGACGCTCCAGGACGGCGACTTTGTCACCGTCATCGGCGGCAACGGCGCGGGCAAGTCCACGATGCTCAACGCCGTCGCCGGTGTGTGGCCCGTGGATGCCGGCCAGATTCTTCTGGACGGCCAGGACATCACCAGGCTCCAGGAGCACCAGCGGGCCAGGTACATCGGCCGGGTCTTCCAGGATCCAATGCTGGGCACGGCCCCCAATATGCAGATCGATGAAAACCTCGCCATCGCCATGCGGCGGGGCAAGGCCCGAACCCTCCGCTGGGGTGTGACCGCGGCGGAAAAGGCCCTTTACCGGGAGAAGCTCCATGCCCTCGGCCTCGGCCTGGAGGATCGCATGAGCACCAAGGTCGGCCTGCTCTCCGGCGGCCAGCGGCAGGCCCTGACGCTGCTGATGGCCTCCCTGCAGAAGCCGAAGCTGCTGCTGCTGGATGAGCATACAGCGGCCCTCGATCCGGCTACGGCGGCCAAGGTGCTGGAGCTGTCCGACCGGATCGTTCAGGAAAACGGCCTGACGGCCATGATGATCACCCACAACATGAGCGACGCCATCCGCCACGGCACCCGGCTCATCATGATGAACGAGGGACACATCATTTTCGACGTCTCCGGCGAGGAGAAGAAGAAGCTGACCAAGGCCGACCTGATGGCCAAGTTCGCGGAGCTTGCCGGCGCGCAGATCGAGAGCGACGCCGTCCTCCTGAGCAAATAAACACCGCAGCCCGGCGGAGCCAATGCTCCGCCGGGCTTTCTCTCCGCCGTCCGGCCCAGACCGAACCGGAAAACGCTGCGATGTCATTCTTCGGGTGCATCGCACCCGAAGAACCTTTTCCGAGGCGGTTGCAGAAGATTCTTCGGCGCAAGCGCCTCAGAATGACATCGCAACGTTTTTATCTTTCGGTCCGGTAAGGGGCCATGTGTCCCGCCGCACGCACCGATTTGTACTCTGCCACGTCAGAATCCCCCAGTCACCCTTCGGGTGGCCAGCCCCCTTTCACAAGGGGGCCTCCAATGTGAACAAAAAAGCCCCCTTGTGAAGGGGAGGGGGACCACCGCAGGCGGTGGAGGGGTTCTCCGATTTTGCATCCACTTCCATGTCATTCCACTCGGCCTAAGAGCCGAAAAAACCTGTCATTCTGAGGAACGGAGTGACGAAGAATCTTTTGTGCCAGGATCCGAAAAACTTTGAAACCAACGGCCCCGTTTTCCGTCTATCCATTTGGGGTCATGAAATGCCCCGAAACCGGCCATATTAGAACTATCTGCAAAGAAAGGAATCTCATCATGAAAAAACTGACCGCTGTTTCTCTTGCTCTCCTGCTGCTGCTCTCCGCTCTGACGGGCTGCGCCTCCAAAACTTCCGCCCCCATCGATATGGAACTGACCGACCTCGTCGACCGGATCTACGAAGAAAAGGATCCCGGCCTCGGCCTGATGACCATGTCCGTCGATCTCTCCGACCCCGACCAGCTTCTCTACTGCACCGGCCTCGCCTCCGCTGACCGGATCTCCGAGGCCGTTATCTCCGAGCCCGCCATCAGCTCCCAGGCCTACTCCCTCGTCCTCGTCCGGGTGAAGGACGCAGCTGACGCCAGGGCCGTCGCGGAGGAGATGGCCGCCGGCGTCAACCCCGCCAAGTGGATCTGCGTCGAGGCCGACGACCTGCGTACCGCCGCCTGCGGCGACGTTGTGCTGCTCATCATGGTGTCCTCCACCCTCTCCATCACCGCTGACGAGATCGTGAACGCCTTTGAGGCGGCCTGCGGCCGTCCCCTCGACCTCAAGTAAGCCGTGCTGTTTTCCTCGGTCACCTTTTTATACTACTTCCTCCCGGCGGCGGTCCTGCTCTATCTGCTGGCCCCGAAGGGAGCCAGGAACGCCGCTCTCCTGCTTTTCAGCCTGATCTTTTACGGCTGGGGCGAGCCGAAGTACCTGCTGCTGATGGCCGCAGACATTCTGCTGGGCTACGGCTTCGGCCTGCTGCTGGAGCGGCGGCGCAGCCGCGCCCTGCTGGCCCTGGCCGTGGCCGGACCCGTGGCCCTGCTGGCCTTTTTCAAGTATTCCGGCTTCCTGCTGGGCGGCCTGTTTCCGGCCCTGCTGCGCATCGCCCTGCCCATCGGCATCAGCTTTTACACCTTCCAGATTCTCAGCTACCTGATCGACGTCTGGCGTGGGGAGACGGCGGCCCAGCGGAGCCTCCTGGACTTTGCCGCCTATGTGGCCCTGTTCCCCCAGCTCGTCGCCGGGCCGATCGTCCGCTATTCGTCCATCGCCGCCGAGCTGACGGACCGCGAAACGGACTGGGACGGCGCGGCGGAGGGCCTTCAGCGCTTCCTTCTGGGTCTCGGCAAGAAGGTGCTGCTGGCCAATGTCCTCGGGGAGCTGGTGGAAAACTGCGGGGCGGCGTCCTCGGTGCTTGGTGCCTGGCTTGCCGCCGTGGCCTACGCCCTGCAGATCTACTTCGACTTCTCCGGCTACAGCGACATGGCCATCGGCCTGGGCCGTTTCTTCGGCTTCCACTTTCCGGAGAATTTCCGCTACCCCTTCCTCTCCCGCAGCGCGGCGGAGTTCTGGCGGCGGTGGCACATCACCCTCGGGAGCTGGTTCCGGGACTACGTCTATATCCCCCTGGGCGGCAGCCGGGTACCCACATGGAAGTGGGTGCGCAACCTCCTGATCGTCTGGGCCCTGACTGGCCTCTGGCACGGGGCCGCCTGGAACTTCGTCCTCTGGGGCCTCTTCTTCGCCGCCCTGCTGCTCTTTGAGCGGCTGACCCGCTGGGATCCACCCGCTCCCATTGCCCATGCTTACGTCCTGCTGGCCGTTGTACTGAGCTTTGTGGTCTTCCGGGGCGGCGGAGCGGCCGAATTTGGCGCCCTCTTCGGCCTCGGCGTGCCCGCCGCCACGGCGGAGGCGGTCTACGCCCTGCGGAGCTTTGGCCCCCTGCTGGCTGTCGCCATGGTGGGCAGCACGCCCCTGCCCTGCCGGGCCGCCGCCGTCCTGTCATCCCGGCTGCCCCGGCCTCTCTGGGAGGCGCTGCGGTGCCTCGTCCTCGCGGCCCTGCTGCTGCTCTGCACGGCCAGCCTCGTGGACGGCTCCTTCAACCCCTTCCTCTATTTCCGGTTTTAGGAGGCAGCCCATGAAAAAACGTGTATTTTGGGCCCTGCCCGTGATTCTGCTCTGGCTGGCCCTCTGCCTCTTCGCTTGGTGCAAACCGCAGACCGATATTTCAGAAGCCGAACGACGCCGTCTCGACCGCTTTCCCACCCTCACCCTCTCCCCCCTCCAGTCGGGCCGCTACATGGAGGACTTCGACGCGGCAGCCACCGATCAGTTCCCCCTGCGGGAACCCTTCCGCCGCCTGCGGGCCGTCTTTGCCTGCAAGGTGCTGGGGCGGCTCGACAGCCACGAAATCTATTCCTACGACGGCTATCTCGAAAAGCTGACCGGCCCCGTCGCGGAAGGTTCCCTCGCCTACGCGGCAGACCGGCTGACCACCCTTCGGGAGACCTACTTCCCGGATTCCCGGGTTTTCCTCGCCATCGTGCCGGACAAGGGCTATTTCCTTCCGAATGATTCCATCTACCCCACGATGGACTACGATGCGCTCTTCGCCAGGATGGAGGCCCTGCTTCCCTTCGCGGAGCCGGTGGAGCTGACCGCCGCCCTCTCTCTCGACTGCTACTACCGCACCGACTCCCACTGGCGGCAGGAGCGCCTGGGCGAAGCCGCCGCTGCCCTTGCGGACGCCCTGGGTGTCACACTCTCCGGGAACTACGAGGCGGAGCCTGTCAAAACCGACTTCCGGGGCGTCTATGCCGGCCAGTCGGCCCTGCCCACGGAGGCCGAGACCATGTACCGCCTGACCAATGAAGTCCTCGAGAACTGCACCGTCACGAACCACGAGACCGGCAAAACCGGCGGTCTCTGGGACTGGGAGGGCCTCGCGGCCCGGGATCCCTACGACTTCTACCTCTCCGGGGCTGTCAGCCTGCTGACCATCGAAAACCCTGCCGCTCCGGCGGAAAGCGAGCTGGTCGTGTTCCGGGACTCCTTTGGTTCCAGCCTGATTCCTCTGCTGGCAGAGGGCTATCGCACCATCACCGTCGTGGACACCCGTTATATCCATCCCGATCTTCTGACCGGGTTGGTCGACTTTCACGGCCAGAACGTCCTTTTCCTCTACAGCACCACCCTGCTTAACCAGAGCAGCGCCCTCCGCTGAAAGCCCCCTGTCATTCTGAGGGCGTTTTGCACCCGAAGAATCTTCCCGCAGCCGTTTTCGAAAAGATTCTTCGCTG
This sequence comes from uncultured Clostridia bacterium, assembly GCA_946060825.1. Lineage (GTDB taxonomy): Bacteria > Bacillota > Clostridia > Oscillospirales > Oscillospiraceae > RGIG3159. Next base: position 5,500 of record CAMGPO010000071.1, read on the forward strand.
CGCTCACACCCGCCCGCAGGCGGGCGCTTACGAGGCCAACCGAAAAAATCAAGATTCTTCGTCACTTCTTTCCTCAGAATGACAGGATTTTTTCGGCTCTTAGGCCGAGTGGAATGACAGACAAAAAGGGCCGTCCCGATCGGGACGGCCCGTTCGTATCGTTATACCCGCAGGATGCGGCCCGGCTTCCGCGCGGGCGGCTCCGGCTTTTCGCCGTCCCGGTAGCCCAGGATGCAGTGGCCCACGCCGATGTAGCCCTCGGGCACGCCCCACTGGGCCATCAGCCGCTTTCCCTCCTCCGAGGCGAAGACCTCTCTGGCCCGGTGAATCCAGCAGGAGGCCACGCCCAAGGTGCTGGCGGCCAGCATCAGGTTGCCGATGACCAGGCTGCCGTCCTCGACGCAGGTGCCGACGCTGCTGTCGGCCAGGACGACCACGACCATCGGCGCGCCGTAGAAGGGGTCCTTGTCGCTGCCCATGACGGCGGCGTTCAGCTTCGACAGCAGGGCAACTTGCTCCGGGTCCTGAACGGCCACGAGAATCGGACTCTGCCGTCCCATGCCGCTGGCGGCGTAAAGTCCCGCCTTAAGAATCTCCTGCAGGGCCGCCTCGTCGACCTGCCGGTCCTGGAACTTCCGGCAGCTCCGCCGCTCGATCATACTGCAAATGACTTCGTTCATGCAATCCTTCCTTTCCAGATTTTACAAGGGGCCGTCCCGATCGGGACGGCCCTTCGCCTGTTTCTCAGTCTTTCTTCTTGGTGGCGATCTCCATCAGGCAGCGGGCCAGGAAGTCGTCCACGGACATGACGCCCTCGTCGCCGCCGGCACGGGTACGGACGGCCACGGTGCCGTTTTCGGCTTCCTTGTCGCCCACGACCAGCATATAGGGGATCTTCTCCTTCTGGGCCTCGCGGATCTTGTAGCCCAGCTTCTCGGAGCGGTAGTCGCCCTCGACGCGGAT
>CAMGPO010000072.1 GCA_946060825.1 uncultured Clostridia bacterium
TATCAAATTCGCATCAGAATTGCATCTTTTCCGAGAACACCAGATGCTGCGGGGTTCCACTGTGGTATTTTATGGTTGCTTATGGCGCTGATTTCGGGTATAATAATTCAGATAACAGAGAAACTTTGAGGTGTTACTATGCATTGGTCTGAAAAAATCGCGCAGGAGATCGTTGCGCGCCGTCCTGATAAAGAAGAATACGTCTGTGCCGCCGGCATCTCCCCCTCCGGCTCTATCCACATCGGCAATTTCCGCGATGTGGCTACCAGCTACTTCGTCGTGCTGGCCCTGCGGCGCATGGGCAAAAAGGCCCGCCTGCTCTTCTCCTGGGACGAGTACGACCGCACCCGCAAGGTGCCCGTCAACGTCGCCAAGGTCACGGAGGGCTTTGAGCAGTACATCGGCTACCCCTATGTGGACGTGCCCAACCCCTTCCCCGAGTCCGGTGCGAAAACCTACGCCGAGCATTTTGAGAAAGAGTTCATCGCCTCCATGGAGAAGTTCGGCATCGATATGGATTACCGCTATCAGGCGGAGATGAACCGCTCCGGCAAGTACAAGGACTATGTGATCCACGCCCTGAAAAAGCGGGGTGAGATCTTCGACATTCTCGACTCCTTCCGCACCCAGGAGGCCCAGCCCGGCGAGCGGGAGGCCTACTATCCCGTCTCCATCTACTGCCCCTGCTGCCACCGGGACACCACGAAGATCACATCCCTCTCCGAGGACTGCACCGTGGCGGAGTACGAGTGTACCTGCGGCCACAAGGGGACCTTTGACTTCACCAAGGACTTCAACTGCAAGCTGGCCTGGAAGATCGACTGGCCGATGCGCTGGGCCTACGAGGGCGTCGACTTCGAGCCGGGCGGCAAGGATCACGCCTCGCCCACCGGTTCCTACCAGACCTCCAAGGTCATCTCCAGGAAGATCTTCGGCTTCGACCCGCCCCTGTTCCAGGGCTATGAGTTCATCGGTATCAAGGGCACTACGGGCAAGATGTCCGGCTCCTCTGGCCTGAACCTGACCCCGGAGACGCTGCTGAAGCTCTATCAGCCCGAAGTCATTCTTTGGCTCTACTCCAAGACTGACCCGACTCGGGCCTTCGATTTCTGCTTTGACGACGGCATCCTGCGCCAGTACTTCGAGTTTGACAAAATGTATCAGGCCGTTGAGGACGGCAAGGCCGACGAACTGACGGCGTCCATCATGGCCAACTGCCGCGTCCGCGACCGCAAGCTCCACCTGGTTCCCATGGGCCTGCTGGTACAGCTCGGTTCCATCGTGGACTTCAATGTTCCGATGTTGGAAACCGTCTTTGAGAAGATCGGCACGCCCTACAAGGCCGCCGACTTCATGGACCGCCTCGACCGGGCCAAGTTCTGGCTGGAGCAGTGCGCCCCGGATCAGGTCAACCGCCTGCGTGCCGGCCGCAACTGGGACGTCTATGAGGCCCTCTCCGAGGACGAAAAGACGGAAATCCACCTGCTCCATGCGTATCTCTCCCAGGGCGGTTACAGCCTGGACGAGCTGAACACCAACCTTTATGCCATCCCTGCCAGGGTCTGGGGCCTCGAGCCCGGCACCAAGGAGCTGAAGGCGAAGCAGGGCGCGTTCTTCAAGAATGTCTACCGCCTGCTGATCGACAAGGAGAAGGGTCCCCGGCTCTACCTCTTCCTTTACGCCATCGAGAAGGACCGCTATCTGGGCCTGCTGGACTTCTCCTATCCCAGGACCGAGGCCGAGACCGCCGCTCCCGTAGAGGAGCCGGTGGAAGAGGCCGCCCCGGAGAAGGTCTACGGCGAACCGGATCCCGTGGCCCCGGTCAAGCCGGAGATCGACATCGATCAGTTTGGCACGATGGACCTGCGGGTCTGCAAGATCCTCAAGGTGCAGGAGATCCGCAAGTCCCACAGCTGCTACAAACTGACCCTGGACGACGGCCTCGAGGGCCGCGTCATCGTCTCCTCCATCAAGAACGACTACAAGCCCGAGGAGCTGGTGGGAAGGAAGATCATCGTGGTGGCGAACCTCAAGCCCCATCGTATCACCGGTGTTACCTCTCAGGGTATGCTGCTGGCCGGAACCAACAACGCCTGCGGCTGCAAGCTGATTTTCGTGGATGACGCCATCCCCTGCGGCACCTGTATCAAGTAAACCGCTGCGGAGCACCGAAAGAAAAGGAGGGAGACGGTTGGAGCGTGACCCAAAAGGCAAAATGGCGCTCTGGCGGCGTGCTGCCGGGATTGCCGCGCTGGTTGGCGCGGGACTGATTCTGGCCTGCAGCCTGCTGGATGTTGTGCTGGATGTGGAGGCCGGATCCCACTCCTGGCTGTGGCTGGACCTTTGCGGGCTGGTTCTGAGCGTGGTACAGGTTGTCGTCCTGGCGCGCTGCCGGGATATCCGCCGTGTCCACGCGACGCTGCTGCCGCCGGCTCTGCTCTACCTCTTTTTCGGCGGCTTCTCCTACTATCCGGCGTGGCTCTATGTTCTCGCCCTGATCCTGCCCTTCTTCCTCAGCCCCAGGCCGGCGCTGCCGGAGCGGGCGCCGTTGGAGACGGGCCGGGCCGCGCGCTGGATCCCGCTGCTGCTTTTGGCGCTGCTGGTCTGGAACTACGACCTGCTGCTCCAGTTCCTCGGCATCCGCTGGACTCTGGCCGATGGCCGGCCGGAGATCTTCTACTACCTCCATCCTGCCGCCCTGATCCTGCTCTGCGCTCCGGCCTTCGGCGGCCGCCTGCGGGATGACTTCCTGGCCCTCCGGGGCAACCGGACCTGCTATGCCCGCCGGGCCATCCCCAGGCTGACTCTGGGCTGCGGCGTGTTTGTACTGCTGCGCTTTGTGGTTCTGCGGTCTACCGATCTCAGTGAGGCCGCCGGCGGCGCATGGGAAGCCTCTCTGGTCACGGCTCTCATTTCCGGCCTGATTCTGGTGCCGGCGGCAGAAACGCTGATTTTCTGCGGTCTGACGCGCCGTATTCTGTCGGGCCGGGTCCCGTTTCTGGTTCTCAGCAGCCTGCTGTTCGGCCTCGCCCACTGCGACTTTTCGCAGCCCGCATCCCAGATCGTCCTGAATTTGGCGGCCCTGACTGCCCTGGGCTACGGCTTCTGCGCCAGCTATGCCGAGACGGACAACCTGTTCATTCCCATCGGCGCCTATGCCTATCTGCAGCTGCTCACCATCCTGAGCAACCTGCCGATGTTCCATTCCTGACAATCTGATTTTGGAGGTTTTACCGTATGAATGAGAAATGGTCTCTGGATGTCCTCTACACGGGCTTTGACACCCCGGAATTCCAGGCGGACTTTGCGTCGCTCTGTGCCCTGTGCGACGAATGCACGGCCTGGGCCGCGACGCTTGGTCAGGAGGACAATTTGACCACCGTCCGCACCTATCTCACCTATCAGGAGCGCATCAACGCCCTGGTCAACAACATCATGATCTACGCCAGCCTGCGGCAGAGCGCCGACACCGGCGACAACGAGGCCCGTTCCCGGGCCGGCCGGGTGATGGTTAAGCTGGGCGCTCTCGCCGGCGTCAACGCCGCCGCCGAGCATTACATCGCGGCTCTGCCGGATCTCGAGACGCTGATCGGGCAGGATGAGCTGCTGGGAGAATACGCCTTTATGCTCCGCCGTCTGAAAAAGAACGCCTGCCACCTGCTCCGGCCCAAGGAGGAGGAGATCATGGCCCGGATGGACATCTCCGGCGCCGGCGCCTGGGGCCAGCTTCAGGAAACCCTGACCTCTACGGTCGAGGTGGACTACCGCGGCGGCAAGGAGACCCTCTCCGGCATCCGTAACCTGGCCTACAATGCCGATCCCGCCGTCCGCAAGGACGCCTACGACGCCGAGCTGAAGGCTTATGAGAAGATCAAGGACGGCGTTGCCTTCTCCCTGAACTCCATCAAGATGCAGACCATCACCGAGTGCCAGCTCCGGGGCTATGAGTCGGCCCTCGACCGCAGTCTGAACCAGGCCCACATGAAGCAGGCCACCCTCGATGCCCTGTTCGCCGCCATGCAGGACTATCTGCCGATGTTCTGGCGCTATCTCCGGGCCAAGGGCAAGGCCCTGGGCCATGAAAACGGCCTGCCCTGGTGGGATCTCTTCGCGCCCATGGGCGGCTCCGGCAAGACCTACACCACTGAGGACGCCAAGGCCTACCTGCTGCGGATCTTCGGCGGCTTCGATCAGGAGCTGCACGACATGATCGAGCGGGCCTTCGACAATAGCTGGATCGACTTCTATCCCCGGGAGGGCAAGGTCGGCGGCGCTTTCTGCTGTGAACTGTACAACCAGAAGCAGAGCCGCGTCCTGACCAACTTCGGCGGCGAGTTCGGCGACATCGTCACCCTCGCCCACGAGCTGGGCCACGCCTTCCACAACGAGATGCTCTTCTCCCACCGGATCCTCAACATGGATCTGCCGATGCCCCTGGCTGAGACGGCTTCCACCTTCAACGAGAACGTCCTCGTCTCCGAGGCCATCGCCGCCACGGAGGACAAGCAGGAGAAGCTGGCCCTGATTGAGAGCCAGCTCATGGACGCCTGCCAGGTCATCTGCGACATCTACAGCCGCTTCCTCTTTGAGAAGTCGGTCTTTGACAATCGGGAGGAGCAATTCCTCTCTGCCGGCGACCTCTGCGAAAAGATGCTCGCCGCCCAGAAGCAGGCCTACGGCGACGGCCTCGATCAGAGCACCCTCCACCCCTATATGTGGGTCTGCAAAAGCCACTACTATTCCGGCGGCCTCAGCTACTACAACTTCCCCTATGCCTTCGGCGGCCTGTTCGCCCGCAGCCTCTACGCCATGTACCGGGACGAGGGCCCGTCCTTCGTGCCGAAGTACAAGAAGCTCCTGGCCGCCACCACTGTCATGGACGCCGAGGACGCTGCCGCCATCGTCGGTGCCGACCTGACCGACAAGGCCTTCTGGGCCCGCGGTCTCCAGTCCTACGAGGCGGAGATTGACGAATTCGTTGCACTGCTGGGGCAATAAGACCCCGGTGGAAATATCATGAGAAAAGGAAGGTAATTTCCGATGAAACCCTATGCAACCATGACCCCTGCGGAGCTCCAGGCCGAATACGCTGCCGTCAAAGGCAGCTATGACGCGCAAAAAGCTCTGGGCCTGAAGCTGAACATGGCCCGCGGCAAGCCCGGCAAGGCCCAGCTGGATCTGGTTTCCGATATGCTGACGGTTCTGACGGATCCCGCTGACTGCCACGTGGACGGCATCGATGCCCGGAACTACGGCGAGCTGGCCGGCCTGCCCTGCGCCCGGCAGCTCTATGCCGAGATCCTCGGCTGCAAGCCCTCAGAGGTCTATGCCGGCGGCAACGCTTCCCTGGCCCTGATGTATAATGTGATCTCCAAGGCATGGACCTTCGGCCTCAAGGAGTCGGAGCGTCCCTGGTGTAAGGAGGAAAAGGTCAAGTTCCTCTGCCCGGCTCCCGGCTATGACCGTCACTTCCGTATCACCGAGACCTTCGGCATTGAGATGATCACCATTCCCATGACTGCCTCCGGCCCTGACATGGATCTGGTCGAGGAACTGGTCAAAGACGAGACGGTGCGCGGTATGTGGTGCGTGCCGAAGTATTCGAACCCCGACGGCATCATCTATTCTGATGAGACCATCGACCGGATCGTACATATGAATCCGGCGGCGAAGGACTTCGCCCTGATGTGGGACAACGCCTACTGCGTCCACGAATTCGACGGCGACTTCATTCCCTTCCGGGACATCCTGACCCTCTGCCGCGAGGCGGGAAGGCCCAACATGGCCTATGAATTCGCCTCCACCTCCAAGATCACCTTCCCCGGTGCAGGCCTGGCCGTCATGGCCACCTCGGAGGAAAACCTGGCTTACCTCATGAAGCTGCTGGGCGTTGAAACCATCGGCTTCGACAAGATCAACCAGCTCCGCCATGTCAAGTACCTGCAGAACAAGGAGCATACCCTGGAAATCATGAAGCGCCACGCCTCCGTTCTCGGCCCGAAGTTTGCCATGGTGCTGGACACCCTGGAGCGGGAGATCGCGCCGTTGGAGATTGCGGCCTGGCAGAAGCCCAAGGGCGGCTACTTCGTCTCCGTCAATGCCATGGCCGGCACAGCAAAGCGGACGCTGCAGCTCTGCAAGGAGGCGGGCGTGGTCATGACCGACGCCGGCGCTACCTATCCCTACGGCAAGGATCCCCAGGATTCCAATATCCGCGTTGCCCCGTCGCTTCCTCCCGTGGAGGAACTGCGGCAAGCCATGGATATCTTCTGCCTGGCCCTGCGCCTCTCCGCCCTGGAAAAGC
>CAMGPO010000073.1 GCA_946060825.1 uncultured Clostridia bacterium
GTCCCACCCTTTTTTGCCTTTTTCACAGCGGAGGACTTCCGCGTCAAATTCCTTCTGATAGGGGGCCTCGTAGTAGCATTTTTCCGTCATGGCTGTTTCCTCATTTCCGGTATGGTCGGCCCGCGGGCTGCCGCTCCCATTATACCATTCACGTGCTTTTTCTGCAAGGTGAGGTTGACAAACGGCCGGAATTTCTCTATTATAAACACATTAATAGGTGGAAGATGCCTATTTGCAATTCTGAGAAACAGTGAGGTGAACACAATGGACGCGGGAAGTAGTAGCGGCACACCGGTAGGCCGAAGTTGTCCCGGAGATCATGACGGCACTCCCGTTCCGTTGTGTCTCATCGCTTAAAATCATACCGGCCGTACCCAATGTGTGTCTTTACTTCCGAACTTTACCCCAGGTATTCAAAAAAGTTAGGAGGAAAGACCAATGGCAGAACATCATGCCACGATGGAGGCAACCCTGGAGGCCCTCCTGAAAGAAAAAAAGTACAAGACCCTCAAGGATGTGCTGGTCACCATGAACCCGGCCGACGTGGCCGCCATCTTTGACGACATGGAAGAAGCGGCCCTGCCGCTGCTCTTCCGCCTGCTGCCCAAGGAGCAGGCTGCCGAGACCTTCGTTGAGATGGAGCCGGACGCCCAGGAGCTGCTGATGCGGGGCTTCTCCGACAGCGAGCTGAAGGAGGTCATCGACGAGCTCTACGTCGACGACGCCGTCGACATTGTCGAGGAAATGCCCGCCAATGTGGTCCAGCGGATTCTCTCCCAGGCCGATCCGGAGATGCGCAAGAGCATCAACGAGATCCTGCGCTACCCGGAGAATTCTGCCGGCTCCATCATGACCACCGAATATGTCTCCCTGCGGCCTAACATGACCGTCGAGGAGGCGATTCTCCGCATCCGCCGTACCGGCGTGGACAAGGAGACCATCTACACCTGCTATGTGACGCGGAATCACCGCCTGCTGGGCCTGGTCTCCGTCAAGGATCTGCTCCTGGCTGAGGATGACTCGACGCCCATCCAGGACATCATGATCACCAACATCATCTCCGTGGACACCCAGACCGACCAGGAGGATGTCGCCCAGATGTTCACGAAGTACAACTTCGTGGCCCTGCCCGTCGTGGACACCGAGTACCGCATGGTCGGCATCGTGACCTTCGACGACGCCATGGAGGTCATGGAGGATGAGACCACCGAGGACATCGAGAAGATGGCCGCCATCTCGCCCTCCGACAAGACCTACCTCCGCTCCTCCGTCCTCGAGATCTGGAAGAACCGAATCCCCTGGCTGGTGCTGCTGATGGTTTCCGCCACCTTTACGGGCATGATTATCTCCAGCTTTGAAAACGCCCTCGCCGCCATGCTGTGCCTCAGCGCCTTCATCCCCATGCTGATGGACACCGCCGGCAACTCCGGCTCCCAGTCCTCCGTCACCATCATCCGCGGCATCTCCCTGCGGGAGATCGAATTCCGGGACCTGCCGAAGGTTATCTGGAAGGAGTTCCGCGTTGCCATCCTCTGCGGTCTCTGTCTGGGAATCGTCTGCTTTGGCAAGGTCATGCTGGTGGACTACCTGCTGCTGGGCAGTATCACCGCCGCCGACGGCCCGCTGCGCGTGGCCGCCGTGGTCAGCCTGACGCTGGCCATGACCATCATCCTGGCGAAGCTGGTGGGCGGCCTGCTGCCGCTGCTGGCCGACAAGCTGGGCTTCGACCCGGCCGTCATGGCCTCGCCCTTCATCACCACCATCGTCGACGCCCTCTCCCTGCTGGTCTACTTCAATGTGGCCCGCCTCCTGCTGGGCCTCTGACCCCGTATCCGAAAGCTCCCGCCGCAGCGCTGCGGCGGGAGCTTTTTGCAATTTCATTTTTGAAAGATTGACTTGCAAAAATTGCGTCGCTTAAATGAATAAAAATACAATAAAAAGGGTAAAAAATTCATATAATCCTGCGTTTTTTGAAAGAATCTTGCATTTTCACAGAACCGACACGGAATGAAATCCGAAAAAATGGCCTCTTTTTCGCGCCAGTCAAAAGGATGCAAGAAAAAAGTCTCCGGAATGAGGAAGAAAGTTGATTCAAATCTCTTGCGTAAACTTGCAAATTGATGTATAGTTACGGCAATGACCGCGATGCATTTTGGATGCGCTGTCCTGCAAACATGATGGATCGCCCAATATTTTCAAAAGAGAGGAACCTGACTATGAAGAAGAAACTTTCCATGCTGCTGGCACTCGTGCTGGCTCTGGCCCTGTGCCTGACCGCCTGCGGCGGCAGTTCCAGCGGCAGCATTGCCGACGCTCCCGCGGAGAAGCCCGCCGAGACCGAAACTCCGGCCGAAGCGCCCGCGGAAGAGGCCCCCGCTGCGGAAGAGCCTGCGGAGGCTCCCGCCGAGACTCCCTCTGCCGACCTGACTTTCGCCACCGGCAGCTCCACCGGCACCTACTATGGCTTCGGCGGCGTCATCGCCCAGGATGTCAGCGCCAACACCAACGTCAATGTGACCGCCATCAGCAGCGACGGCTCCAAGGCCAACATCCTGATGCTCGAGAGCGGCGACGCCCAGCTCGGCTTCAGCCAGTCCGACGTCATGGCCTATGCCTACAACGGCACCAGCACCTTCGCTGAGGAGGGCACCGTGGAGGGCTTCTCCACCGTCGCTGCTCTGTACATGGAGGCCGTCCAGATCGTCACCTGCAACCCCGACATCAAGACTGTCGCCGACCTGGCCGGTAAGAAGGTCTCCATCGGCGCTGCCGGTTCCGGCGTCTACTTCAACGCCATTGACATCCTCGGCGCCTACGGCCTGACCGAGGATGACATCACCGCAAACTACATGAACTTCAATGACAGCGCCGACAGCCTGCCCGACGGTACCATCGACGCCGCCTTCATCGTCGCCGGTGCGCCCACCACCGCTATCACTTCCCTGGCCGCCACCAAGGACGTCTATCTGGTCAGCATCGACGCTGAGCATGCCAACGCCCTGATTGAGGCTTCCCCCTACTACAGCGCCTACACCGTGCCCGCCGACGCCTACGGCCTGGATGCCGACGTGGAGACCGTGGCCGTCAGTGCCGTGGTTCTGGCCCGGGACGACGTTCCCGCCGACGTCATCTACGCCTTTGTCGCCGACACCTTCAACAATGCCGCCAGCCTGGCCCACGACAAGGCCAAGGAGCTGAGCGTGGACTTCGCCGCCTCCGTGACTGCCGTGCCCTATCATCCCGGCGCAGCCCAGTTCTTCGCGGAGCAGGGTATTACCGTCCCCACCAAGTAAGCACAACCCAATCCGATCTGCCGGCGGGAGGACTGCGGCGTAAGGGCCGTGTCCTCCCCGGCTTTTTCCAAGGAGGTCCCCCATGAAAGCCAAACATGAACCCCATGGACCTGTACAGGATCAGACAGCGGGCCAGACTGCCGCGATGGAGGACGTGGAAGCGGTCATGAAGAAGTATGACCGGGAGTCCAATGTCCGGGTCTGGGAGGGCACGCCGAAGATCGTCGTGCGCTGCATCATGGCACTGTTCTCGGTCTACTGCATCTACATGACCCTTTTCAGCACCGCCATCCAGGAGGTACGACTCTCCGCGTTTCTGGCCCTGATTGTGCTGATGGGTTACCTGACCTACCCCGCCAAGAAGGGCGTGGTGCGGGTCAACCACATCCCCTGGTATGACATCATCCTGATGGCCGTCGGCACCGCCTGCTTCCTGTACTTTACCTTCAACGCCATGACCATCATCAAAATGTCCGTCAAGATCGGCACGCTGCAGGTGGTGGTCGGCATCGTCGGCATCCTGATCCTCATGGAGCTGTGCCGCCGCTGTGTTGGCATTCCGATTCTCTGTGTGGTCGGCGCCCTGCTGATCTATACCTTTGCCAGTATGCTCGGCTCCGGCCGGACGGTGACGCAGGTCATCACCCGCGTGGCCCACACTCTGTTCTATACGACCGACGGTGTCATCGGCACGCCCATCAGCGTCTGCTACAAGTTCATCGTCCTCTTTATCATCTTCGGTGCGTTCCTGGAGCGGACCGGCATTGCCAGTTTCTTCATCGCTCTGGCCAATAAGGTTGCCGGCTGGTCCAGCGGCGGTCCCGCCAAGGTGGCCGTCATCTCCTCTGCCCTCTGCGGTATGGTGTCCGGCTCCTCCGTCGGTAACACTGTCACCACCGGTTCTGTCACCATCCCGATGATGAAAAAGACCGGCTATCAGGGCGAGTTTGCCGGAGCCGTCGAGGCTGCCGCCTCCACCGGCGGCCAGATCATGCCGCCCATCATGGGCGCCGCCGCCTTCCTGATGGCTGAGTACATCGGCATCCCCTATGCCCAGGTGGCCGTCAAGGCCATCCTGCCCGCCGTCCTCTACTTCGCCGGCATCTTCATCGCCGTCCATCTGGAGGCCCAGCGGCTGGGTCTGAAGGGCATCTCCAAGGATCAGCTCCCTAAAGCCTCCTACCTCATCCGCAAGGTTTACCTGCTGATTCCTCTGGTTCTGCTGGTGGCGCTGGTGGCAACGAATTCGAGAACCATGCAGTCCTCCGCCGCCCTGGCCATCCTCGCGGCCATCGTCGTCGGCTTCCTCAACAAGGAGGAGCGGCTGACGCCCAAGAAGATTCTCGAGGCGCTGGAAGCCGGCGCCAAGGGCGCCATCACCGTGGCCGTCGCCTGCGGCATGGCAGGTCTGATCGCCGGCTGCATCACCGTCACCGGTCTGGCCTCCAAGCTCATCACCGGCGTTGTCGCCATCTCCGGCAACAACATCATGATTGCCCTGCTGCTGACCATGGTCTGCTGCATCATTCTGGGCATGGGTGTGCCCACCACGGCCAACTACTGCATCATGGCCACCACCTGCGCCCCGATTCTCATCAAGATGGGCATCCCCGCCGTGGCGGCTCATTTCTTCGTGTTCTACTTCGGCATCGTGGCAGACATCACCCCGCCGGTGGCTCTGGCGGCCTATGCCGGTGCGGCCATCGCCAAGGCCAATCCGATGAAGACCGGAATCAATGCCACCAAGCTGGCCATCGCCGCCTTTATTGTGCCCTACTGCTTCGCCCTGAACCCGACCATGCTCTTCGTCAATGCCAGCCTGCCGGAGGTCGTCGCCATCTGCCTGACGGCCCTGATCGGCGTGTTCGGCGTTGCCACGGCCCTCGAGGGCTACGTCTTTACAAAGATGCACTGGGCAGCCCGTGTCCTCATCGGTGCCGGCGGCCTGATGCTGATCTATCCCGGCACCCTGACTGATCTCGGCGGTTCCGCGCTGATCTTCGTCATTCTGGTGGTGCAGCTCTTCCGCCGGAAGAAGGAGACCGGTAAGCCGCTCTTCGTGTCCAAAGGCAAGGCCGTGCGCACTGCGGTGCTTCTGGTGCTGGCCCTTGTGCTGATGCTCGCACCCTGCTTTGTCCATGTCTGTGACACCTGCGGCGCGACCTTCTTCGGCAGCGGCTACTATTCCCAGGCTGAGGCGGCGGAAGCTGGCGTTCCGATTTCGGACACTGTCATCTGCCACGACTGCTGCGAGACGGAGTACGCCCAGGAGCTGTCCGACGGAACCTATACCCTGGACTACCTGTCCCGGCCCCTGTTCTGAGCCTCCGAAGTGCAAAAGATTCTGAGGATGCCCTGGCATCCTCAGAATTCCATGGTTTTGTCATTCTGAGGAATGAAATGACGAAGAATCATGGGGAAATGCTTCCCGCTCTATTTCTGACAAAAAAGCCTGAGAAGACTGTGATCTTCTCAGGCTTTGCTGCTGTATGGAAATCAGAGATTGACCTCTTCGGCCTGGACGGCAGTGTCGCTGAGCTTACTCCGGCAGACGGCCACAAAACGGTCGACCTGCTCCGGGCAGCGGCCGATGTAAGCCTCCGGCTTCATGACGGCGCGGATCTCAGCCTCAGTCATGCCGAACTCCGGATGGTCGGCCAGAGCGCCGATCAGGTTGGAAGGCTCGCCGGCCTTCATCCGGGCGGTGGCCTCCATCGAAGCCTCGCGGATGATCTCATGGACGGCCTGCCGGTCGCCGCCCCGCTTGACGGACTCCATCAGCAGGTTCTCGGTGGCAATGAAGGGAAGGTACTCGTTCACGAACTTCTCCACGATCTTCTCGTTGATGTGGATGCCGCCGGTGACGTTGACCATCAGCCGCAGGATTGCGTCGCAGCAGAGGAAGCCCTCCGGCAGGGAGATGCGGCGGTTGGCGGAGTCGTC
>CAMGPO010000074.1 GCA_946060825.1 uncultured Clostridia bacterium
CTCTTCCGATCTCCCCAGATCACGTCGGTCCAGAACTGCTTGACCGCACCGGCCAGGATCGGGCCGCGCCAGAGGACCGGCGAGGTCTCATCGTCCAGCAGCAGGTTGATGGACATGACCTGGATGCCATCCTCGGTCATGGCCGGATAAAGGCCGTCGGCATCCTGGCCGCGGCACTCGGAGACGCCGAAGGCCGTGGGGATAGAGGGGCCGGTGATGTCGGCATCGAGGATGCCCACGGACTTGCCTGTCCGGGCCATGGCGACAGCCAGCAGAGAGGTCAGGGTGCTCTTGCCGACGCCGCCCTTGCCGCTGACGACGGCAATGACCTTCTTGATGTCCGACTTGGGATTCATGGCCGCGTGCAGGTCTTCCTTGCGGCTGTCGCAGCTCTCCTGGCAGCTTGAGCAGTTGCCATTGCAGGATTCGCTCATTGCAGATTCTCCTTTTATTTCCGTATTTCTGTTACTATAGCGCGCATTTCCGGCAGTGTCAAGGAATCAGGATTCCAGCTCCAGAGAGGCCTCCTCCCACTGCTCCATCAGGTCCATCAGGACTTCGTCGGCGGCCTCCTTCTGGGCCATCAGCTCAGAGAGGCGCTGATAGTCTGTGGCCGCGGCCTCTATGGCCGACTCCAGTTCCGACAGTTCTTTTTCCTTGGCGTCGATCTCCCGTTCGAGACGGCGCACCAGCTTTTCCGTGTTCTTGGTGCCTCCGGTCTTGGGCGGCTTTTCTTTTTTCTCCTTTTTGGGCGCGGTCTCTGCCGGCTTCGCGGCGGCCTCCCGCTCCTTGACTGCCCGGAACTTCTCATATCCGAAGGGATAGTCCCGGATGTGGCCGTTCTCCAGCTCCCAGATACGCTCGGCGAACTGATTGACGAAGTAGCGGTCGTGGGAGACGAAGAGCAGCGCGCCCTCGTACTCCTCGATGGCCGCCTCGACCCACTCTCGGGAAGCGATGTCCAGGTGATTCGTTGGCTCGTCGAGGATCAGCAGGTTGATCTTCTCGTCCATCAGCATACAGAGCCGCAGCCGCGACTGCTCGCCGCCGGAGAGAGAGCCGACGGTTTTGAACACATCCTCGCCCTGAAACAGGAACTGGCCCAGCCGATCCCGCGCCACCTGGGGCGAGCAATTTTTCTCGTAGAGCATCGTATCGTAGAGCGTCCGCTCCGGGTGGTCGAAGTGGATGATCTGGGGCAAATAGGCCCACTTGACCGAGGGACCGAAACGAATTTTCCCTTCTCCCGGTTCCTCGCCCAGCAAAACCTTTAAAAAGGTACTTTTGCCAGTACCGTTGTCGCCCAGGAGGGCGATACGCTCGCCGCCCTGGACCAACAGCTCCACGTCGGAGAACAGCGTCCGGTCCCCAAAGGACTTCCCAAGGCCCTTGACGCTCAGCACCTCGTCGCCGTGGAACTCCCGTTCCCCGAAGGAGGCCCGCATGGTCTTCTCCTTCGTGGGCCGGTCGGTCTTGCGGATGCGGTCCATCCGGTGCTGGATGGACATGGCCCGACGGTAGAGGGTACGGTTGTTGATGCCCCAGCCCTTCATCCGCTCGAGGGTAAAGCCGAGCTGCTTGAGCTTGGCCTGCTCCTGCTCGTACTGCTTGAGCTGCAAATCGAAGCGTGCCTGCTTCTCGGCCATATAGAAGGTATAGTTGCCGCTGTAGAACTCGGCGCGGCCGTCCACGATCTCAACAATCCGCTGCACCACCCGGTCGAGGAAGTAGCGGTCATGGGAGATAGTCAGCACCGTCCCCTTGAACTTGAGGATATATTCCTCCAGCCACTCCACGCTGCGGAGGTCGAGGTGGTTGGTCGGCTCGTCCAGCAGCAAAATGTCGGTCTTTTCCAGCAGCAGCCGGGCCAGGTTAACCCGGGTCTTCTCGCCGCCGGAGAGGCGGTCAAACTCCTGTTCCCGCATGGCGGCGGGGATGCCGAGGCCGTTGCAGATCTTCTCGACCTCCACGTCCATCTCGTAGCCGCCGCCGGTCTGGAACCGGACGGAAAGGGCGTCATAAGCCCGAAGGGCCTCCTCGGAGGTCTGCTCGGCCATCTGCCGCTCCAGGGCCTCCATCTTCTTCCGGATGGCGAATAGCTCCGAATAGGCGGAGCGCAGCACCATCTCTGTGGTATAGCCCGCCGGATAGTGGGGAATCTGGGAGATGAGGCCCAGCTTCTTGCCCGGAGCCACCATGATCTCGCCCTGGTCATAGTCCATCTGGCCGGTCAGGATCTTGAACAGGGTGGTCTTCCCCGCCCCGTTCTTGCCCATGATGCCGACCCGCTCGCCCTCCAGCACTTCAAAGGAGAGGCCGTCCAGTATATTGTCTCCTATCTCAAAGGATTTTACCAATCCCTGTACGGAAATATCGGTCATTCTTCGTCCCCTAAAAATTCGTCCCGTTCAAACATCACATTCAACGCCTCCAGCAGCCCGTTGGTGCTGAGGTGCTTCGGCAGGCCAAGGGCCTGCTTGAGCTGGTTCCGCCGGGCCTCGCTGTCGGGCCAGCCGGTCAGATGCAGTTCGAAGAGGTCTTTCTTTGTGATAGGCTCCCGTTTCGCCGCGCCCGGCGTCCCGTCCTCGATCGTCGCCCCGGCCCGGCGCAGGCTCTCCAGCAAAACCTCGGGCCGCATCCCCTCGACACCCAGCTTGCCCTCTTTTCCGGCCCGGTGCTTCCGGCTCTCCTTGCCGGCCACGTCGGGAATGTAGGCCTGCAGGACGCGGCCCTTCGGGATGCTGCCTTTCAGATAGTTGCGAATCACGAAGCCGGCCCCGTCGGAGTCCGTCAGGACAATCAGGCCCCGGGCCTCCGCCACCCTGCGGAGAAAGCGCAGCAATTCCTTATCATTCATCACGCCGAAGCCCCTCGTCTCAAAGATCGGCGCGTCGACAATCTGGGCCAGGGTGTTTTTATCGTAGCGGCCCTCGACGACGATAGCCTCCCGGATCTTAACCATGACCCGCCTCCTCCGCAAGCTGCAAAAGCAGCAGTTCCAGCAGCCGCTGGGGATCGTCATAGGAGGTCTTCATGCGGTAGTCCGTCTCGGTGCAGAGCAGCACCGCCCGGTCGCAGAACTCCATGGAGACCCGCCCTGCGGCGGCCATGGTTTTTCTCGCCGGATAGTCGCCGATGGCACAGAGCTGCATCAGGCTGTCGCTGCCCTTACCGCTGGCGCCCAGTACCTTGGCGCAGCGGAGCCGCCGCAGATGCGCGCCGATGGCGCCGAGGATCGGGATCGGCTCCTCCTGCATCTTCATCAGGGTCTGCAGTTTTTCGAGGGCCTTGCCGTAGTCCCCGGCGGCGATGGCGTCGGTGATGTCAAAGACCACGGCATCCAGCACCGGCTCCACCACGGCGTCGATGTCCGGCTTTCGGATCACGTCCCCCTCTGCATAGGTACAGATCTTCTCGATCTCCGAGGCCAGCGCCGTCATGGCGCCTCCGGTGATGTAGATGAGGTACTGGCAGAGCTTGTCGTCGATCTCCTTTTTCTGGCGCAGAAAGTGACGGCGGACCCAGCTCATCAGCTCCCGGCCCTCCTGCTTGCGGAACTCCACAAAGGTTCCGGCCGCCGTCATGGCCTCGTAGAGCTTTTTCATCCGTTTGTCGGGCTTGAACTCGACCGTTTCATAATAGAACACGACGCAGCAATAGTCCGGCAGGTCGGAGAAGATGGCAACAAGACGGTCGCGGTCGTTCTCGTTCGCCTTGAATATGTCGTAGTCGTCCACCTGGATCATGGTGCGCTCGGCCATCATCGGCAGGGCCTCCACGGCGTCCTGCAGGGCATCCAGGCTCCAATTCTCCTGGGTGAAGCGGTGGAAGTTGAATTCCTCCGCCGGTCCGGTCACCAACTGCTTTCGAAGCATCCCGAGGTAGTAGCTGCGGAGATAGGCCTCCTCGCCGTAGAAGAAATAGAGACAGCCCGGGTCCTTGTTTTTCAGATCCGCTTTCAGCAGCGCGAGGCCGTCGGGGGCCGTCTGCTTTTTGTATGCCATGGATTCACCTCCTGACGGTGATGGCGCCGTTTTGATCGGTGCGCAGGACTTCGGCGCCGGCTGCGGCAATCCGTTCCAGCACCGCGGGATCCGGATGGCCATAGGAGTTTTCACCCACAGAGATCACGACCAGCTCCGGCGTCAGCGCCGCGAGCAGATCCGCCCCGGTGGAATAGCGGGAGCCGTGGTGTCCCGCCACAAACAGTTCAAGATCCGGCAGGTCATGGCGTTCCAGCAGCCGTTCCTCCACGCTCATGGTCATGTCGCCGGTCACGAGAATGTCATAGCCGTCAAAAGAGCCGAGAATAGAGAGGCTGGATTCGTTGCCGCCCTCCCGGCTGACCGGCGCAAAGACCTGCAGGCCGCCCGCGCCGAATTCTATGGAGAGATCCTCCGTCACATAGCGGACGGCGGTGCCATAGGCCGCAGCGAGCTGTTCCAGCTCCTGCCGCTCCTCGCTGTCCGGGTCGATGTCCGGCATCAGCAGGCAATCCACGCGAATGCGGTAGAGAAGCTGCCGCACGCCGCCGGTGTGGTCAAGGTCGTAGTGGGTCAAAATCAGATAGTGGAGGCGATTTTGGCCGCCGGAGAGCAGAGCTCTGGCCAGCACTTCTCCCGCTTCGTCGCCATTGGTGCCGCCGCAGTCCACCGCCGCCGTGTTATCCCCGGAACGGAACAGCAGGCACTGTCCCTGCCCCACATCGAGAGCCGTGAAGGAGAAGCTACCGCGTCTCCCATCCTGCCAGGCGCAGAGCAGACTGATGCAGAGGGTCACGGTAATCCAGCTAATAGCCCGGCCCCACGTCCGGCCCGCAGTTTTCTTCCGCAGCAGCAGCCACAGCACCGTGCCGTAGGCAAAGCAGAGCCAGAGGAGCAGATAGGGCGTGTCCGGATAGACCGCCGCAAAGGGTACCCGGGCAATCCACCGGGCGCACCAGGCCACATAGCGCAGCAGCCAGGTGACCGGGAGGGCCAGGACGGATGCGGCCGCCAGGGAGAAAAATCCGACGCCGCAGGCCAGAAAGCCCAGGGCGAAGGCCGCCGTGATGGCCGGCAGCATCAGAAGGTTGGACAGCACCGTCAGCAGGGAGACCATGCCGAAATACCAGGACAGCAGCGGCAGGGTCAGCGCCAGAGCGCTGAGGGCCGTGGATATGACGCCGGCGGCCCAGTAACAGAGGCTCCGGAGGCGCTTCATCTTCCGGGGCATCAGAAGTCTGTGGATCCGGGGCTGGAACGCCAGAATGCCAGCCGTGGCCAGAAAGGAGAGCTGAAGGGCGGCGTTCAGCAGGCACCAGGGGTTGATGACCGTCAGGAGCAGGAGAGAGACCCCGAGGGCCGTCGGCGCGTCCGACTCCCGGCGGAAACAGGCCGCCGCCATCAAAAACGACTGCATCACCGAGGCCCGGATGACCGACGGCGCGCCGCCGATCAGCAGGCAGTAGAGCGCCAGCACTGGAACCCCGATCATCGGATAGAGCCTCCGGTTCCGCATAGTCAGAAAGGCCAGCACCGACATGAGGATGCTGACGTGCATACCAGAGACGGCCAGGGCATGATAAACTCCGGCAACCTGCAGATCGGATTTCTGCTGATAGCTGAGTCCGCTCTTCTCGCCGGTCAGCAATGCCCGGACATAGCCCAGTGTGTCCGCCGGGAACAGCGTCTCCGCTGTCATCCGCAGGCGGTGGGACAGCAGGACCGGCCAATACAGAAGCGGAATATGCTCCGCCGCTTCCACAGTGATCTCGTGGAAGAGCAGGCCCTGCAGCGGAATCCCGACGGAGCGGCCGTACCAGCGGTTCTCACCCTCCGCCAAGGATTCCAGAGTTCCCGTCCCGGTCAGGACATCGCCGGGCTTCCAGCTCTCGTCGTAGGTTCCCAGATAGACCGTTGCCCGGGTCCGTGTTCCGTCCCGTTCCACATAGCCAGAGGCGGCGCAGCCATAGCGCGTAGGCTCGGGGTAAGCGCTCAGCTCTACAGCGAATACGCAGTCCTCCCCTGTCATCGCCTCCGCCCTGTCAATCACCAAATGGTTGTAAGCAGCCGACCAAAGCAGCCCAGCACATAGACCGGCGGCGCAGATCGCAACAGCCCGCTCCCGTCTTCCCTTCCAGCGTCCAAAGATGATCACTGTCAGCAGGAAA
>CAMGPO010000075.1 GCA_946060825.1 uncultured Clostridia bacterium
CCAGAGCCATATACTCCTGGCCTTCGTGCTCGAACCGGCTGAGGATTTCCATTTCGTAGCTGACACCATCTTCGTCGGTGATGGTTACGTAATCGGCGCCAAATTCATCCATGGCGTAGTGCCTCCGATCTGTCTCTCTTGGATGTTTCTATTGTACCGTGTAGCGGAGAGAAAATCAAGTGGAAATCCGAAGCAAACGCGGCGATCGTGCAAGAAATTCCGTCTATATATTATATAGTATCTGCCATAGCGACAAAATCCGGCGGCGCGGCGCCGTCTCCGCCGCGCCGCCTCCGGAAGAGACAGCAGATGCCATAAGGAAAAATTCAGGATTTCTTAAAGAAAAGCATTGACAGCCATGATATAATAAACTAACCGAAATTTGCAGTCTGAAATCTGCGCCGTTTTGCAGAGTTTTGATCGCATGGGAATGATCCGGAAGGAGGCGCCTGAGTTGGCACGAAAGAGTAAACAAGCTGGGACGGATGGACAGCCGCAGAAAAAGGACAGGCGGGTGCTCCGCGGTATCCTGGTGACGCTGGGCACGCTGATTTTGATCTGCGCCGTGTCCTTCGGCATTTTCTGCGTTTACTTTTACCAGTGGGTCAAGTCCGATATGACGCAGCAGAGCTATCTCCGGCTGGAGGACTATACGCTGGATGAGACCTCGGTCATCTACTACCAGGACAAGGAAACCGGCGAATGGAAGGAGCTTCAGAAGCTGTATGCCACGGAGAACCGCATCTGGACGGATGCGGAGAAGATCCCCAGCAACCTGAAGTTCGCCTGCGTGGCCATAGAGGACAAGCGCTTTTTTGAGCACTCTGGCGTGGACTGGCTGCGGACGGTGAAGGCCTGCGGCAATATGTTCATTGGTCGCTCGTCCTTCGGCGGTTCCACCATCACGCAGCAGCTGGTTAAGAATCTGACCAAGGAAGATGACGTCACAGTCCGCCGGAAGCTGACGGAGATTTATCGGGCCCTGAAGCTCGAGGAGGACTACGACAAGGAAGACATCATGGAGATGTACCTCAACACGATCTACCTGGGCGAGGGCTGCTACGGCGTGGAAAGCGCCGCGCTCAAGTATTTCGGCAAGGACGTCTGGGATCTCAGTCTGGCCGAGTGCGCCAGCCTGATTGGTATCACGAACAACCCCTCCAAATATGACCCCTACATCTATCCGGAGAACAACCGGGACCGTCAGCTTACTATCCTGAGTCAGATGAAAAAGCAGGGCTATATCGACGGGGACGAGTACGAGGAAGCCGTGAATCAGGAAATGGATTTCCACTCCGCCAGCACCGGCGCCTATGAGAACGCCAACGGTTACTATTCTTATGCGGTGGACCAGGTGCTTCGGGACGTCATCAGTGAGATGATGGAAAAGACCGGCTACAGCTATGACGAAGTGTACGACATGGTCACCTCCGGCGGATACTCCATCTATTCCACCGTGGATCTGGAGGTCCAGACTGCGCTGGAAAAGGCTTTTGAAAACCTGGACAATCTGCCCGTGACCGAGAGCAGCCAGCAGCTCCAGGGCGCGATGATGATTGTGGACAATGAAACCGGCGACATTGTGGCGCAGGTAGGCGGCACCGGCCCCAAGAGTGGCACACTGACCTTGAACCGCGCCACGCAGAGCTACCTCCAGCCCGGCTCGATCATCAAGCCGCTGACGGTCTATGCGCCGGCTCTGGAGCAGGGCCTGATCAACCCGGCCACGGTCATGGACGACACCCCGCTGAACTTCGTCGACACGGGCTGCTGGCCGCGGAATGCCAGCGGCACCTATCACGGTCTGGTCAATATGCGTACAGCCGTGGCGGAATCCCTCAACACCATCGCGGTTAAGTTGGTGGATGAGATGGGCCCCAGAGCCTGTTACGAATTCGCACGGGATTCCTTTGATATCTCGACCTTTGTGGAGGCACGGGACCAGTACACCGATCTGAGCCTGTGGGCCATGGGCCTCGGCAGTCTGACCGACGGTGTGACGCTGGAATCCATGGCGGAGGCCTATGCGGCCATCTGCAACGAGGGCGTCTACCGCGAGGGCAGAACCTTCACCAGGGTGGAGGACCGCAACGGTAAGGTCATCCTCGAAAACGAACAGGAGACCCATCAGGCAGTCAGCGAAAAGAGCGCCTGGTACCTGACCGATATGATGGAGGCCACCGTGACCGAGGGCACCGGCAAAGAAGCTGCCCTGGGCGGCATGGCCGTGGCCGGCAAGACCGGCACGACCTCCGACGACTGCGACCGCTGGTTCGCTGGCTACACGCCCTATTACACCGCCGTGGTCTGGACCGGCTATGACACGCCGGAGAGCATCGTGGTCAAGAGCGGCAGCGAGAATCCTGCCATTTATCTCTGGCAGCAGGTCATGTCGGATATCCACGCAGGCCTGGAGCCGGCGGAATTCCAGCAGCCGGGCTATATCGTCGAGTGTTCCTACTGCCAGGATAGCGGCATGCTGGCCACCGAGGCCTGCCGTCTGGATCCGCGGGGCGACCGGACTGTCACCGGACTGCTTGCGCTGGAGGACGTTCCCACGGAGGAATGCACGAACCACCGCTTGGTGGATATGTGCGGCATTTCCCATCAGGTTGCGACGGAGTACTGCCGCGATCAGGCAAAATGGGCCATCTACCAGATCGGCATGCTTCATATTGAGCGGTTCTATCCCATTGGGGGTATTCTTGTCGAAGATCAGCAGTACAACTATGTCGGTGACCCGCCGCCCGGATTTGTCCTTCCGGAGACCCTGTCTCCCGATGCGGAGAACATGGAGTGCTATGTCCACGTGGAGGATGTCGAGGTCAAGACGCTGGAGGAGCTGATCGAGGAGGCCCTGAACGAACGGCGGGAAGAACAGCAGGCACAGAACGGAGGGACCGCCGGAGATACCGGCGGAGGATCCCGGAATTGACAGGAGATCATCATGTGGAGAGCGGAAAACTGGAAAGACTATGAGGTGATCGACACCTCTTCCGGCGAGAAGCTGGAGCGCTGGGGCAAGTATATCCTGGTGCGGCCCGATCCTCAGTTGATCTGGAACACGCCGAAGGACGACCCACTGTGGCGGAAGTTTGACGCCCGCTATGCCCGCTCCTCCACCGGGGGCGGCCAGTGGGCCCAGAAACGGCTGCCGGAGCGCTGGCAGGTGTGCTATGACGATCTGATCTTCAACGTCAAGCCGATGAATTTCAAGCACACCGGCGTGTTCCCGGAGCAGGCGGCCAACTGGGACTTCATCCGGGAAAAGATTCGGAATGCGGGCCGCCCTATCAGTGTTCTGAACCTCTTTGCCTACACCGGCGGTGCCACCCTGGCTGCAGCTTCAGCGGGGGCCAGCGTCTGCCATGTGGACGCGGCCAAGGGCATGGTGGCCTGGGCCAAGGAGAACGCCAAGTCCTCGGGCCTGGAGAACGCCCCGATCCGCTGGATCGTGGACGACTGCGCCAAGTTTGTCGAGCGGGAAATCCGCCGCGGCCGGCGCTATGACGCCATCATCATGGACCCGCCCTCCTACGGGCGCGGCCCCTCCGGCGAGATCTGGAAGCTGGAGAACGATCTTTACCCCTTTGTGGAATTGACGGCCAAGGTTCTATCAGGCAGGCCGCTGTTTGTCATCATCAATTCCTATACCACCGGCCTTGCGCCCTCGGTGCTGGGCTACATCCTTGACACGGTGGTCGGATCGAAGTATGATGGCAATTCAGAATGTGATGAGCTGGGTCTGCCGGTGCGCCGCACCGGCCTGACGCTGCCCTGCGGCTCAACGGGCCGCTGGGTTGCGGCGGCGCCCGCTCTGTAAAGGAACGAAGTCAATGAGCAATGCAATCACCGTGGAGAATCTGACCTTCGCCTACCCGCCGGCGGAGGATCAGGTGGCCGTCCCCATCTTTGATGGCCTCTCCCTGACCATCGAGGCGGGGAGCTTTGTGGCGGTGCTGGGCCACAACGGGTGCGGCAAGTCCACCCTGGCCAAGCAGTGCAACGCAATTCTGCTGCCCTCGGGCGGCAGCGTCACTGTGTTCGGCATGGACACTGCCCAGGAGGAACTTCTCTTTGAGATCCGCAGAACCGTGGGCATGGTGTTCCAGAATCCGGACAACCAGATTGTTTCCAATGTGGTGGAGGAGGATGTGGCCTTCGCCCCGGAGAACCTTGGCGTTCCGCCAAAGGAGATCCGGGAGCGGGTCGACGAGGCCCTGCGCATCGTCGGCATGGAGGACTACCGGGAGCACGCGCCCCATCTTCTCTCCGGCGGACAGAAGCAGCGGGTGGCCATCGCCGGCGTCATCGCCATGCGGCCCCGCTGCATTGTGCTGGATGAGCCGACGGCCATGCTGGATCCTCAGGGCCGCCGGGATGTCATGGACACCATCAAACGGCTGAACCGGGAGGGCATCACCATTGTCCTCATCACCCACCATATGCCGGAGGCGGCCGAAGCCCAGCGTGTGATCGTCATGGAAGACGGACGCATCGCTGCGGACGGCACGCCGAAGGAGGTCTTTTCCCAGGTGGAACTGCTGCGTCAGGTCGGACTCAGCGTTCCGGACACCACAGCACTGCTCTATGCGCTGAACCAGTCGGGCTACGATTTCCCGCTCGACGCTCTCTCCGTAGAGGAATGTGCGCAGGCACTCGCCCAGAGCGATCTGCTAGAGGCCTGACCCCAACAGTATCGGAGGAATACGCATTGGCCCCAATCATTGAGACGCGGGATCTGACCCACGTCTACGGCATTGGCACCCCGTTTGAACACTGTGCCATCGATCGGGTGAATTTCCGCGTGGAACGCGGCGAGTTTCTCGGCATCATCGGCCACACCGGCTCCGGCAAATCCACTCTCATTCAGCATCTCAACGGGCTTCTGAAGCCCACCTCCGGTCAGGTTCTCATCGACGGCGAGGATCTGTACCAGAGCAAGGAATTTCTGAGAAAGACCCGCTTCCGCGTGGGTCTGGTGTTCCAGTACCCGGAGTACCAGCTCTTTGAGGAGACGGTCTACAAGGACATCTCCTTCGGCCCGAAGAACATGGGCCTCGACGCAAAGGAGGTCGACCGCCGCGTCCGCGAGGCCGCAGGCTTTGTCGGCATTCCCGAGGACGCGCTGCAGAAGTCGCCCTTTGAACTGTCTGGCGGCCAGAAGCGCCGGGTCGCCATCGCCGGCGTCATCGCCATGGAGCCGGAGGTGCTGATCCTCGACGAGCCGACTGCCGGCCTCGACCCCCGGGGCAGCCGGGAGATCCTTGCCAACATCCGCGATTTCCAGAAGGCCAACGGCGCAGCCATCGTCATGGTCAGCCACAGCATGGAGGAGGTCGCGAAGCATACCGACCGCATCGTCGTCATCAACGACAGCCACATCGCCATGGACGGCACGCCCCGGGAAGTCTTTACGCACGCGGATGCGCTGCTCTCCATGGGCCTCGACGTGCCGCAGATTACGCGGCTGTTCCTGCGCCTGCGGGAGATGGGCCTGCCGGTCGACGCCTCCGTCTATACGGTGGAGCAGGCGAGAGACCAGCTCCTCTCCAGGAAAGGAGGCGGTGCGGGATGCTGAAGGACGTCACCCTCGGCCAGTTTTTCCCTGGAAAAACCATCGTTCACCGGCTGGATCCCCGGACGAAGCTCATTATGACCATCCTCTATATTGCCGCCTTGTTCCTTGCGAAGGGGATTTTCGGCTATGGTCTGGTGTTCCTGTTCCTCTGCACGGCGGTGGCTCTGTCCAGAATCCGCGTCTCCGCCCTGTTCAAGGGCCTCAAACCCTTGATTTTTATCATCATTCTGACGGCGTGCATCAACCTGTTCTTTACGGCGGGTGACCCGCTGATCTCCTTCTGGATCATCAAGATCACAAAACAGGGCCTCATCAACGCCGCCTACATGGTCTCGCGGATCATGATGCTCATTGCGGGCACCTTCCTCCTGACCTACACGACTTCGCCCATCGCCCTGCCCGACGGTCTGGAGCTGCTGCTGAATCCGTTGAAGAAGATCAAGCTGCCGGTGCATGAGCTCGCGATGATGATGTGTATTGCCCTGCGCTTTATCCCGACGCTGATCGAGGAGACGGACAAGATCATGTCCG
>CAMGPO010000076.1 GCA_946060825.1 uncultured Clostridia bacterium
CTGCCGGTACTGAAATTGAAGTAAAGGACAACGCGTTCACGATGCCCGCATCGGACGTCACTGTCACCGTCACCTTCAAGGCAGAGGAAAAGTCCTATGCAGTTACGGTTGAAAATGGTACAAACGGCACGGCCTCTGCTGACAAGCAGACTGCCAAGGAAGGCGAGACCGTTACGCTGAAGATTGAGGCGAACGAGGGCTATGAAGTCGACACCGTGAAGGCAGGCGACGTGGAAGTGAAGCCTGTGGATGGTGTTTACAGCTTCACGATGCCTGCAGCGGACGTCACCGTTACCGTCACCTTCAAGGAAACCGAAAAGCAGACCCACAAGGTCACTGTGAACGTGAAAGCTGGAACTATGGGCCGCGCAAGCGCCCCTCAGATTTCTGCCAAGGAAGGCGAGACCGTTAAGTTGACGGTTAAGGCGCACGATGGCTATGAGGTTGAGAGCGTGAAGATCGGCGACAAGGCTCTGACGGAAAATGAGGGTGTTTACAGCTTCACCATGCCCGATGCGGATGTCACTGTCGACGTCACTTTCCGGGCGGTTTCCACTGAAACCCCTGAGGCATAAGACCGTAACTTACGCATGGCCTGCCGTCCGGGGGCAAGCCCTCCGGACGGCGGACAGCCAAACTCCATCATCAAAATTGGGAGGATTAAGAGTATGAAACAAACCTTAAAGCGGCTTCTGGCCCTGGTTCTGGTCCTCTGCACGGTCCTTGCCACGGCGGTTACCGCATTCGCAGCCGAGGACAGCACAAAGCCGGCGGCGACGCTGTCCATCTCCGGCGTCAAGAAGGGCGAGCAGGTTGTCGTCTCCATCAGCATGACCGCCTGCACCGGCGTTTCCGGCGTCCAGGTCAATGTGGACTATGACACGTCCAGACTCACCTATGATTCCTTCAGCGATGCCGCTCTGATCAACGGCGGCGCCGACGCCTATGAAGAAAACGGCACCGTCCGCCTGGCCTTTGGCCCCGGCGGCGACGACCTGACAGACAAGACCGGCACACTTGGCACTCTGACCTTCAACATCGGCGCAGAGGCCGAGGGCGACGCGGTGTTCACCATGTCCGGCGGCAAGGTCACCAACACCAGCGGCGTGAAGGCCCCCATCTCTGAGAGCAGCACCTCGACCGCCACGGTTTGCGTGGACGCGGAACCCCTGCCCGAGGTCAACCTGACCAGCATCGAGCCCTTTGCCGACGGCATTGTGATTCGTTGGGACGAGGTCGCAGAGACCGATTACTATGAAGTTTACAGCAAGTGCGAGGACGGCGCATGGTCCAAGCTGGCCAACACCCGTTCCCTGGCCTATAAGGACACCACCCCGGAGAACGACAAGACCTACAGCTACACCGTTCTTGCGCGGAACGGCAAGCGGGTCAGCCCCTGGAACGAAGCCAATATTCTGACCGTGAAGAAGGGTCTGGACGGCGTTGTCATGAGCGAGCCCCAGCCCCATGTGACCGGCAACATCATTCGCTGGGAAAAGGTGGAATATGCAGCGTTCTATCAGGTCCTGCGGCTGGATCCGGGTTCGTCCGCTTGGACGCTCCTGAAGAATACCTCCGGCACGGCCTATAAGGACGAGACTGCCGAAACCGGCATCAAGTACTACTACAAGGTCCGCGCACGGAAGGGCGATCTGATGAGCACCATGGCCATCCAGAGCGTCTCCGCGATTCGTCCGATCGGGAATGTCACGATGGGCGAGACCACGTCTCACTACACGGGCAACATTGTCCGCTGGAGCGCTGTGGATAACGCCAAGTCGTACCAGGTCTACCGCCTGGCTTCCGGCGGCTCCTCGTGGTCCCTGCTTGCGAAGACCACCGGCACGGCCTATAAGGACACCTCGGCGGCATATGGCACAAAGTATTATTATAAGGTCGTTGCCGTGTGCAACAGCGCGGTGGGCAGCCTGAACAATGTTTCGTCTGTCTCTGCGGTTCGTCCTCCGCAGAATGTCGCGCTGACCGGCGCGAAAGCCTACACGGGCGGTATCGTTGTCCGCTGGACCGCTGTCGAAGGCGCGACCAGATACCAGGTGCTCCGCCGCACGGCCAACGGCGACTGGACGCATCTCGCCTACACAACGGGTACGGCCTATAAGGACACCACCGCGAAGGCCGGTACGACCTACTACTATACGGTTCGCTCCGTTGCCGGCAGCACGTACAGCGCGAGCTACGATAAGAACGGCGTTTCTGCGAAAGCGATCTGACCGAACCGGACTTATGTTTCCTGAAAAGCACGCGCCATATGGCGCGTGCTTTTGCATGGAGGGGAAATCGAGAAAAACGGGACAACACCGGCGGTTCGCAAAGAATTTTTGCCGTTTCTCTGTGCATTCTCCGAAAGGTGTGTTATAATAAGGCCCAGCAGGTAAACGCGGCGACCTGCCGCAGTCCTTACCGGGCGGCTGCCCAGGGCTGACCGGTGCGCGGCACAACGCGCTTATGACGTGATTCCATCAATGTAACCAGGAGGAAACAAAACAATGAAGCATATCATGCGGAGGCTGCTGGCTCTGATGCTGGCAATCTGCCTGTCGGCCGCGGTGTCGGTCCCTGTCTTTGCCACGGAGGTTGGTGAAACCCCTGCCGCCGATCTGTCTCTTTCTGCGGAGATGCGCGGAGAACAGATTCTTGTGACGGTCAGCCTGAACGACTGCACCAGCATCTCCGGCCTGCAGGTCAATGTGAACTATGATGAATCGCTGGTCCAGTTCGACGCGTTCGAGTCCAGTGGGTTGATTTCCGGCGGCGCTGCCGTGTTTGACCGCGGCGGCACGGTCGTTGTGGTATTCGGACCCGGCGGAGAAAATGTGAGCGGCAAGAACGGCGAGCTGGGCACCCTGACCTTCCACATCCAGGCGCGGGTGGAGGCAGACGCGTCGTTTACCCTCTCTGACGGCGTCGTTACGGACACGACCGGCGACCGGGGATATGACGCCACCATCACGGGCGGCGAGGCTGTGATCGCCGTGGAGGGCAAGGACTACAGCGTCAGCACGGAAGAGCCGGAAAACGGCGCCGTCACGGTGGACCGGATCGCCGCCGACGAGGGAAACAAGGTCACGGTCACGGTCACGCCGGAGGAGGATTTTGTGGTCGGCAGCGTGACGGCTGACGGTGCAGAGGTCACCAAAGAATCGGAGACGACCTATTCCTTCGTCATGCCCGCGAAGGATGCGAAGGTCGAGGTGACGTTCGTGGAGAGCGAGGCGGAGCTTGCTCCTGCAGAGGAGCCGGAGGAGGTCTCTCCGGAAGAACCGGCAGAGGAACCCGCAGAGGAACCGGCAGAGGCACCCGCGGAAACGCCCGCGACAGAATCTGAGGCCTCCGCGGAGACGCCCGCCGAGGAGCCGCTGGCCGCGCCCGTGGAAAAGAGCGGCGTGCCGGTCTGGCCCTGGGTCCTGCTTGCGGTGCTGGTCTGCGCCGGCGCTGCGGCGTTCCTCTTCCTCCGCGGCCGCAAAAAGAATCAATAAGTTCATCCATGGAAAGGCCGGCCCGCTGGGCCGGTCTTTTCGCTTCCCGACCGCCGGTCAGGGCAGCGCGCAAAAGCGCAGGGAAGGTCCCTGCGCCACTGCGTTCATTTGCCGCACCAGGCTTCGATCGCCCGGGCGGCAAACCGGGCGGTGCCCGGGCCGCCGGCTGCGTCGATGTTTTCGGTCATGTCACCACCGGCTTCGTACATCTGTCCGAGACTCCGCAGGATCTCCGGGGTGCAGGTGTAGTAATTGCGGGTAATGCAGCTGCGAATCTGCTCCACCAGGACCTGGGCCTCCGGCCCCTCCGGCGGGAGATGACGAATGGTGCCCATCTCCCGGAACACGGCCATCAGCGCTCGGGCGGCGTCCTGCTGCTCCGCCGGGGTCTGTGCCTTCGCCTTTTCTTCATATTCCTGCCAGGCCCCGGTTTTGCCCCAGCGGGCCTTGGCCTCGGCGGCGTACTGCTCCAGTTTCGAGTTGTCAAATGCGGAAAAATCCATAGATTTCCCTCCTGTTCGTTGTAATCGGCGGGCAAAGGCGATCAGGTCGCCGAGATGGTCGCGCCGAAGCTCCAGCATCCGGATTTGCTGCTCCAGCGCGAGGGCACGGTCAAAGCCCGGGTCATCCAGAATGTCGCGGATCTCCCGGAGCGGAAATTCCAGCTCCCGGAAAAGCAAAATGGTCTGAAGCCGCCAAAGAGCCGTATCGTCATACAGCCGGTAGCCTGCCTCCGTCACTTTTGTGGGCTTCAACAGACCGATTGCGTCGTAATGGTGGAGCGTGCGCACGCTCACGCCGCTGAGGCGGCTGACTTCCCGGACCGTTCGCATGGTCATCCCTCCCGTCTGAAACCCAGTATACGCTATGACGTTACGTGAGTGTCAAGCCCTTTTTTCGCGGCCCTTGACTTGCCGGGGCAAAAAATGTAAAATAAAAACGGGCGCCTTTCCGAGAGGCGCTTCCGCTTTCATTATTTTACCCGGCGGCACGGAGCCGCCAAGGTCCTGAGAGGAAAATCAAATATGAGAAGAAAAGCCGTGACAACGGAAATGCTGAAAGCAGAGCTTGCGGAGAGTCTGCTGCGGCTGATGGCCGAAAAGCCCTTTGCCGAGATCACCGTCCGGGAGATCGCGGAGGGGGCGGGCGTTGATCGGTCCTCCTACTACCGGCACTTTACGACCAGGGAGGATGTCCTGGAGGACTATCTCGACGGGGTCGTCAGCCGCTACATCGACCAGGTTGACCGGCAGGCAGGCCGGCTGGAAAGCCTCTGCGGAATGTTCACCTTTTTTGCCGGATACCGTAGGGAACTGCTGCTGCTCCACGATAACGGTCAGGCCAACCTGCTGCTGCGGGTGCTGGCCCGCCGTATCGTCGCCGTAAACCAGGCCGACTGCTATAGGATCGCCTACCATCTGGGCGGCCTGTTCAGCGTGTTCCTTCGGTGGTTTGAGCAGCGGATGGCCGATCCGCCGGAGAAAATGGCCCTGATTGTTGATAACCTGCTGCCGGACAGCTTCCAGCCGCTGCTGCAGCGTGCCGCCGTTCCGGTGGTCCGGGAGACGGAGAAAGGAGTGTAAGCGATGATTTTGTTTTTGACGAGCAGTCCCTGTGTCGCCGGGGAGGCGGCTCTGAACCCCATCAACGGTTTTGTGGACGCCCTGCGGGAGGCTCTTCCCGAGGGCCCGCGCTGTCTGTTTTTCTGTTCCGACCCGGACAGTCCGGAGCTGACGGATCACTTTGCGGCGGATATGGCCGGGGCCTTTGCCGAGGCTGGGATGGAGTTTTCCGAGGTGGCGGTCTGCGACGGCCGCAATGCGGAGGACGCCCCCTGGCTGATCGCGGAGAGCGACTTCATCATCCTGGCCGGGGGCCACGTGCCGACCCAGAACGCCTTTTTCCGCAGCATCGGCCTGCGGGAGCTGCTGCAGGGGTATGAGGGCGTGGTCATGGGCATCAGCGCCGGAACCATGAACAGTGCCGATGAGGTCTATGTTCAGCCGGAGCTGGAAGGGGAGTCCGTCGACCCGTATTTTGACCGCTTTCTGCCGGGCCTCGGCCTGACGGAGATTATGGTGGTGCCCCACTATCAGGAGACGAAGGACAGCATGATCGACGGCCAGCTGCTCTATGAGGAGGTCACGATTCCGGACAGCCGGGGACGCTGCTTCCTGGCCCTGGTGGACGGCTCCTTTGTCCTCTGCTGCGGCGATCAGGTGGAGCTGCGGGGCGAGGCATACCTGATCGACGACGGCGAGGTGCGGCAGATCAGCGCCGAGGGCGATTGCCTTGTCCTCTAACCCGGCAAAAAGAAATTTGCCGATTTTAGAAAAAAGGCTTGCAAAAGCAGAGAAAGTGTGGTATCATAACCGAGCTGAGAAAATCCGGGTGTGGCGAAGTTTGGTATCGCGCTTGAATGGGGTTCAAGAGGCCCCGAGTTCGAATCTCGGCACTCGGACCATCTCCGTACGCAATCATTGATACAATGGTTGTGTACGGAGATTTACTTTTATTACTGCAATATACCTTAATCTTGGTAATTTCATAACTTTTTTGCCATTCTCTAGCGATTAGGTCGCAAATGAGGATGGTTTTTTA
>CAMGPO010000077.1 GCA_946060825.1 uncultured Clostridia bacterium
ATCGCCGTCAGTCTGGGCATCCCCCTCGGACAGGTCGCAGAGGCCCTGCGCACCACGAAAGGGGTGCGGGGCCGCATCGAGGTCGTTCCCACGCCGGGGCAGGATTTCACCGTACTCATCGACTACGCCCACACGCCGGACGCTCTGGAAAACATCCTGCGCTCGGTGCGGGGCTTTTGCAAGGGCCGCCTCATCGCCGTATTCGGCTGCGGCGGCGACCGGGATCCCATCAAGCGGCCCATCATGGGCCGGATCGGCCTCGAGAACGCCGATTTCGTCGTCTTTACCTCGGACAATCCCCGGACGGAGGATCCAAACGCCATTCTGGCGGACATTCTCCAGGGTGCGAAGGGAACGGCGACACCCTACTACGTCGAGGAAAACAGAAGGAAGGCCATCCGCTGGGCCATGGACCACGCCGGGAAGGACGATATCATCGTCCTCGCGGGTAAGGGCCATGAGACCTATCAGGTCCTGGGAAAAGAGAAGACCCATCTGGACGAGCGGGAAGAGGTCGCTGCCCACCTGCTGGAAATGAAGGAGAAATAGTATGGAGCTGACACTGAAACAGATCGCGGAATGGACCCGGGGGCGCGTTGCGCCGGAATTCGCGGACATAGCCATTACCGGCGTCACCACGGATTCCCGGGACGCAAAGGCAGGAGAACTGTTTGTCCCTCTGGCAGGAGAGACCTTTGACGGACATGACTATATCAGCTCCGCCATGCACAACTGTGCGGCGACGCTTTCGGAGCGGCAGCTCGATCCGTCCGTACCGGCGGTCTATGTCTCCGATACCCTGCGGGCTCTGGGCGATATCGGCCGCGGCTACCGCAAGTCTCTGTCCATGACCGTCGTGGGAATCACCGGCAGTGTCGGCAAGACCACCACGAAGGAGATGACCGGTCTGGTGCTGGCCTCCAAGTTCCGCACCGCCAAGACCGATAAGAATTTCAACAACAACATCGGCCTGCCCCGTTCGATTCTGCGGATCGAGCCGGATTGCGAGGTGGCCGTTCTGGAGATGGGCATGAACCACTTTGGCGAGATGGCCTATCTGACCTCTATCGCCCTGCCGGATGTGGTGGTCATCACCAACATCGGCACGGCCCACATCGAGTACCTCGGCAGCCGGGAGGGCATCCTCCAGGCCAAGCTGGAGATTACCGAGGGTATGCACAAGGGCGGTACGCTGGTACTCAACGGCGACGAACCCCTGCTCTGGAACCTCAAGGGGACGCTGCCCTACCGGATGGTCTACTTCGGCATTGAGAATCCGGACTGCGACCTGCGGGCCCGGGAGATCGTGGTCCAGGGCGACTGCACCAGCTTCCACGTGGAGGGCCTGCGCAACGAGTTCGAGGTCTTCCTGCCGGCTCCCGGCCGCCACAACATCTACAACGCTCTGGCGGCCCTGACCGTGGGCACCCTCTTTGAGGTGGAGCCGGGTAAGATGCAGTCGGCTATCGCCGAGTTCCACAACACCGGCAATCGCCAGCGGATTTTTGAAAAGAGCGGCTTCACGATCATCGACGACAGCTACAACGCTGGTCCCGAGTCCATGGAGGCCGCCCTCCGGGTTCTGGCGGATCACGCCTGCAGCGGCCGCCGGATTGCCGTCCTCGGTGATATGCTGGAGCTGGGCAACTGCTCCATGGCCGAGCACTACAAGGTCGGCCGTCTGGCCGCCGTCAGCGCGGATCTGCTGTTCACTTATGGCAGCAATGCCGAGCGGATGGTCACCGGCGCCATCACCGGCGGCATGCCGGCCAACTGCGTCTATCACTTTGACAGCCACGAGCAGATGGCCCGGATGCTCCGCAACCGTGCCAGGGCCGGCGACCTGCTCCTTTTCAAGGGCAGCCACGGTATGCGCATGGATCATGTGCTGGAGCTCTTCCTGAGTCCGGAGCAGAAATAAAAGCTGGGGGAAACTGACTATGTGGATTCCGATTACGATGCTCTGCGCCTTTGTTCTGGGCGTGCTGCTAGGAAAAGTGTTTGTCCCGATGCTGCGGGCCCTCAAGGCCGGCCAGTCCATCCGGGAGATCGGCCCCAAGTGGCACAGCGGTAAGCAGGGTACGCCCACCATGGGCGGCATCATCTTCATCTGCGCCTCGGCCCTCTGCCTGCTGACGGGCATCCGAGGCATGCTGGCAGGCGATCTGGAGCATCTGTTTGTGTTCCTGCTGGCCCTGGCTTTCGGCGCCATCGGCTTCGTGGATGACTTTGTCAAGGTCAAGCTGAAGCGCAACCTGGGCCTGACGGCCCTGCAGAAGCTGGTGCTCCAGCTGGCTGTGGCGGCCCTATTTCTGCTTGCCCTACGCTGGCACGGCAGCCTGACCGATGACCTCTATGTTCCGTTCTTCAACGTGACCTTCCACGTCAACTGGGTGGTCTACCTGA
The DNA here is from genome assembly GCA_946060825.1 of uncultured Clostridia bacterium. Taxonomy (GTDB): domain Bacteria; phylum Bacillota; class Clostridia; order Oscillospirales; family Oscillospiraceae; genus RGIG3159. Next base: position 2,407 of record CAMGPO010000077.1, read on the forward strand.
TCTTCGCCGTCTTTGTCATCGTCGGCTGCGTCAACGCCGTCAACCTGACTGACGGCATCGACGGCCTCGCCTCCGGCGTGACGATCCCTGTGATGCTCTACTTCACGGCCATCGCCATGGCCTACGGCAAGATGAACCTGGCCCTGTTCCCGGCGGCTCTGGCGGGCGGACTCTTCGCCTTCCTCTGCTATAACTTCCACCCGGCCCAGGTCTTTATGGGCGACACCGGCTCCCTCTTCCTGGGCGGCGCGGTCTGCGGCATGGCCTTTGCGCTGGACATGCCTCTGGTGCTGATCCCGGTCGGCTTCATCTACATCCTGGAGACGGTCTCCGTCATCCTGCAGGTCGGCTATTTCAAGCTGACCCACGGCAAGCGCATCTTCAAAATGACGCCGATCCACCACCACTTCGAGATGTGCGGCTGGAAGGAAGAGAAGATCTTCGGCGTCTTCGTCTCCGTCACCGCCATTCTCTGCCTGCTGACCTACCTCGGCACCGCAGGAAGATTCTGAGCGCTCCGGACATACACTGGTAGGGAAAGGGGGTCCGGCAAGTGAAGGAATCAAAGCTGACGCAGAACCAGACGCAGAAGGTGATCGTCGATGAACGCGGGATGCTGGACGTCCCCTATCTGGTTCTGACCCTGCTGCTGGTGGCCATCGGCCTGGTGATGCTCTTCTCGGCCAGCTATGCCTCCGCCATCAGCGATGGCCTGTCTCCCACCCACTACTTCATCCGCCAGGGCGGCTTTGCCGTCGTGGGCGTCATTGTGATGCTCCTGGTCAGCCGCGTCAACTATCAGATGTGGCGCTTTCTGGCCTTCTGGGTCCTCGGCGGGGCGATTTTGCTGCTCATCGCCGTGGCCATCCCCGGTATCGGCGTCAGCCATAACGGCGCCCGGCGCTGGATCCGCATCGGCGTGGAGTTCCAGCCCTCGGAGTTCGCCAAGCTGGGTGTGGTGCTGACCTTTGCGGCCGTCATGTCCGTCTACCGCGACAAAATGAAGACCTTCCGCTACGGCGTGTTGCCCTTTGCGGCTATTCTGGTTGTCATCGCGGTACTGCTCTATCTGGAGCCTCATATGTCGGCCACCGTCATCATCCTGATGGTGGGCGCAATCATGATGTTCCTCGGCGGCACCCGGCTGCGCTGGTTCGCCCTTGGCGCGGCGGCGGGCGTGCTTCTGGTCTTCGTCTATTTGTCCACAAAGGGCTACGCCAGCGACCGCATCATGGCCTGGCGGGACCCAACCCAATATGCCCGGGATGAGGGCTATCAGATCATCCAGTCCCTCTATGCCATCGGCTCCGGCGGCCTCTTCGGCCTCGGCTTTGGCCGCAGCCGGCAGAAGTACCTCTATCTCCCGGAGCCGGAGAACGACTACCTCTTCGCCATCGCCTGCGAGGAGCTGGGGCTGGTGGGGGCGCTGCTGATTCTGCTGCTTTTCGTCCTGCTGATTGTCCGGGGCTACTGGATTGCCCTCCACGCCCGGGACCGCTTCGGCTCCCTGCTGGTGTCCGGCCTGACGACGCTGCTGGCCCTGCAGGTCTTTTTCAACATCGGCGTCGTCACCAATTTCCTGCCGGCGACGGGCATCTCCCTGCCGTTCTTCTCCTATGGCGGCACGGCTCTGGTGCTGCAGCTGGCGGAAATGGGCATCGTTCTCAGCGTTTCCCGGTGGAATACCACGCAGCTCATCTGAACATCTGGAGGAGTTTTCATGCGAATCATCTTTACCTGCGGCGGAACCGCGGGCCATATCAACCCGGCCATCGCCCTGGCCAAACTGTTCCGGGAGCGGCAGAAGGACTGCGAGATCCTGTTCATCGGCGCGAAGGGCGGCATGGAGGAGCGGCTGGTGCCCCGGGAGGGCTTCCGGCTGGAGACGCTGACCATTTCCAACTTCCAGCGCCGCATCAACTGGAACAACATCAGGCACAACCTTGTCGCGGCCAAAAACGTCGTGACCTCGGCGCGGACGGCCCGGGCTATCATCCGGGAATTCCGGCCCGACGCCATCGTCGGCATGGGCGGCTACGCCAGCTATCCCGCCATGAAGCAGGGGACGAAGCTGGGCATCCCCACCCTTGTTCACGAGGCCAATGCAGTCCCGGGCCTGACGACCAAAATGGTGGCCGACCGGGTGGACAGAATCATGGTGGCCTTTGACGAGAGCCGCGCCCACTACAAAAATCAGGACCGGGTGGTGACCGTAGGTATGCCGGTCCGCTCCGAGTTTGTCCACGGCGACAAGGAGGCCATGAAGCAGAAGCTGGGCTACGCCGGCAAGACACTGGTCGTCTCCTCCTGGGGCAGCCTGGGCGCCCGGGATATGAACCGCCAGATGGTGGACTTTCTTGCTCTGGAAGCGCAGGAGAAGCCTTTCTGCCATGTCCACGGTACGGGCAAAGGCTCCTGGGCTTGGATGCCGCAGGCCGTGGCCGACGCGGGCGTGGATCTGGAGAAGAATCCGCAGATCGAGCTGCGGGAGTACATCTACAATATGCAGGAGCTGATGGTGGCGGCGGACCTGGTCATCTCCCGGGCGGGCGCATCCTCCCTCAACGAGATCGCGGCCTCCGGTACGCCCAGCATCATCGTGCCCTCGCCCAACGTGACAGACAACCATCAGGAGAAGAACGCGAGAATCCTGGAGCAGCGCGGCGGTGCTGTAGTGATCCGCGAGTCGGAGTCCAGCGGCAAGCTGCTCTATGAGACGGCCAAATCCATCCTCGCCGACTCCAGACGGGCAGAGGAGATGGGTAAGGCGGCCCGCAGCGCGGCAGTGCTGGATTCGGCAGAACGGATCTACGACCTGATCCTGAAGACCGTGGAGGAAAAGGTATGACAAAGAAACGGAGAAAAGCGCCCCACAGCCCGACGCCGCCCCGGCGGACAGGCTTTTGGTTCCGCTTCCTGACCATGGCGGCCGTGGTGCTGGCGGTGGTCTGCTGCATGACCCTGTTTTTCCAGGTGCGGGAGATTCACGTGACCGGCAACCACCTCTATACGGCGGAGCAGATTGTCGACGCCTGCGGCATCAGCCGCGGCGACAACCTGGTGACCATCAAGAAGGCCAACGCGGCCAGCCTCATCATGTCCAGCCTGCCCTTTGTGGAGAGTGTCCACATCGAACGGAGCCTGCCCGACACGGTGGAGATCACCGTGACCGAGTCTGACGTGACCTTCGCCATCCGGGCCCAGAACGAGACCTACTACCTGATGAATACCCAGGGCAAGATTTTACAGGAAATTCAGACGGCCAACGCCCCCGACTATCCCAACGTGGAGGGCCTGACCGTGACCGAGCCGACGACCGGTGCGGTGATCTACGTGCCGGAGGAGGAAACCGAGAGCAAGGAAGCTGCCCTCTCTCTGATGCAGCTTCTCACCGATTACGGCATTGCCGGTGCCGTCCGACAGATCGACGTTGACAAGCCCTATGACCTGCGGCTCTATTACGGCGGCCAGTATGAGGTTTTGCTTGGCGCCGCCGACAATCTGGACTATAAGATTGAGTATCTGGTGGCGGTGCTGCAGGAACTGGGGGAGGACAAGTCCGGTATCATCGATCTGACCTTTGAGGAAGAAAAAACTGCCAGATTCCAGCCGTACTGATTTCGCGGCCTGCAAGGAAATCTGCGAAAATCTAAGATTTTGTATTGACCTCGCAGGAATTT
>CAMGPO010000078.1 GCA_946060825.1 uncultured Clostridia bacterium
CGCGATGCGGGCCGGAGAGTCGCCGGAACCATCCGAATGCTCCGAACCCGAGGAACGGTGCGCTCTGCCCTCCGGCCACATCTGCGAGCGGCCCGGGGAGTTTGCCCGCCGCCGGAGGTCGGAACGGATTTTTTACAAAGAAAAATAGAAAAAAGGCTTGCAAAACGGGAAATGATATGCTATCATAATCGGGCGATTGAAAATGAGGGCGCAAAATGCCCTTTTACGACTTTATGAAAGAGGTGAATACGATGAAGGAAGGTATCCATCCCAAGTACGAACAGACCACAATCCGTTGTGCATGCGGTGAAGTAATCGAGACCGGTTCCACCAAGAAGGACATCAAGGTCGAAATTTGCTCCAAGTGTCACCCTTTCTTTACAGGCAAGCAGAAGCTGGTTGACACCGGTGGACGTGTTGATCGTTTCAACAAGAAATACGGCCTGAAGTGAGTGATCGGAGTCCGCACCGCGTAATCGGTGCGGACTTTTTCATATCTGTCGAACCGCGCCGCATGCAGTCACAATGCCAAATTCAGGAGAATGCTATGCAGCCACAGGAAAAAATCACACAGGAAAAAGCCATCCTGGCCGGACTCAATTCCGACGTGTTCACGGCGGAGGAGACGGCCACGGAGGAGACCATGGACGAGCTGGAGGCCCTGCTGGAGACCGCCGGCGGACAGTGCGTGGGCCGCGTCCTCCAGAACCGCCACACCCCGGATCCCCACAGCTTCGTGGGCGAGGGCAAGGCGGCGGAGCTGCGCGAGCTGGCGGAGACCACGGAGGCCAGCCTGCTGGTCTTTGACAACAGCCTGACCCCCTCTCAGATCCGCGCCCTTGAGGAGATCACCGGCGTGACGGTCCTCGACCGCAGCGCCCTGATTCTTGACATCTTCGCCCAGCGGGCCAAGACCCGGGAGGGTCGCCTGCAGGTGGAGCTGGCCCAGTACCAGTACCTGCTGCCCCGGCTCAGCGGCATGGGCAAGTCCATGTCCCGCCTCGGCGGCGGCATCGGCACCCGCGGCCCCGGCGAGACGAAGCTGGAAACCGACCGGCGGCACATCCGCGAGCGCATCACCCGGCTTCAGGACGAACTCCGGGAAGTCCGGCGGGTGCGGGGCGTCCAGCGGGAGCGCCGCATCCGCAACAGCGTGCCGGTGGTGGCCATCGTGGGCTACACCAACGCGGGCAAATCCACCCTGCTGAACCACCTGACCGGGGCAGGAATCCCAGCCAACAACCGCCTTTTTGACACCCTCGACACGACAACGCGGCAGCTCACCGTGTCCGACACCCTGGACGTGGTGCTGTCCGACACCGTCGGCTTCATCGCCAAGCTGCCCCACAATCTGGTGGAGGCCTTTCAGGCGACGCTGGAGGAGCTGCAATACGCCGATTTGCTGCTCCACGTCATCGACGCAGGGGATCCGGAGCGGGAGAAGCACATCGCGGTGGTCAACAAGCTGATCGCCCAGCTCGCGAGGCCGGAGACGCCGGTCATCGAATGTTATAATAAAATGGACACCGTCAGCGAGGACGACCTGCCCCGGGGCAAAAACATCGTGGGCATCTCGGCCAAAACCGGCGCAGGCATGGACGGGTTGCTGCGGGCCATCGAGGAAGCCCTCGACCGGGGCCTCCACCATGTCACCTTCCTGCTGCCCTACAGCATGGCGGGACAGGTGGATCAGCTCCACAGCCAGGCGAAGGTGCTGCGGTGCGAGTATACGGCGGAGGGCGTCGAGATCGAGGCCGTCTGCGACGAGATCTGCTACGGCCGCCTGCGCGGCTACGAGAAGAAATGAGGCCCCGATGGACGAATACCTGATCCCGACCAAAGACGCCGATGCGGAGATGATCGAGAAGAAATCCCGCTTCATCGGCCATATTTTCCGGACGGAGACGGAGGAGGAGGCCCTCGCCCGGCTCAAGGAGATGCGCGAGACCTACTGGGACGCCACCCACAACGTCTACGCCTATGTCATCAAGGATGGCCCGACCCGGTTCTCCGACGACGGGGAGCCGGGCGGCACCGCCGGGATGCCGGTGCTGGACGTGCTCCAGCGGGAGGGTGTCTACAACGTCTGCTGCGTCGTGACCCGCTACTTCGGCGGCACCCTGCTCGGCACCGGTGGCCTCGTCCGGGCCTACAGCCGGTCGGCAAAATTAGCCCTCGACGCGGCGGGCCTGTCTCAGAAGCGGGTCTGGGAGCGGGTGGAGATCCCCTGCCCCTACGGCCTCTTCGAGCAGGTAAAGAACGAGATCGCCGCCCATGACGGCATGATCCAGACCACGGAGTTCGGCGCCGGCGTGCAGATCGGCGCGATCTTCCCCGCCGCCGGGACGGAGGCGTTCCTGCGGCGGCTGACAGACCTGTCCAGCGGACGCGTCACGGCGGCGCGGGCCGGGCAGGAGTACCGGGACTTCCCGGTTTCATCTACGCAGAACGGGCGGTGACGGCGGATGACCATTCGGGAACGGCTGGAAGAGGAGGAGCGGCAGCGTCTCTCGCCTCTGGCGGCCAGGGCGGCGGAGAGCCGGGGACGGCTCTATGAGGAGCCGCCCAGCGACACGCGAACCTGCTACCAGCGGGACAAGGACCGCATCATCCACAGCAAGGCCTTCCGGCGGCTGATGCACAAGACCCAGGTGTTTCTGCAGCCCGAGGGCGACCACTACCGTACCCGCATGACCCACACCCTCGAGGTCACCCAGATTGCCCGCACCATCGCCCGGGCCCTGCGGCTCAACGAGGATCTGACGGAGGCCGCCGGCCTCGGCCACGATCTCGGCCACACACCCTTCGGCCATGCCGGGGAGGTGGCCCTGACGGAGGTGATGGGCAAAAAGTTCCGCCACAACGAGCAGTCCCTCCGGGTGGTGGACGTGCTCGAGAACGACGGCCGTGGCCTGAACCTGACCGACGAGGTGCGCAGCGGCATCCTGGGCCACACCTGGGGCAGCGCCGAGGCCAACACCATCGAGGGCCGGATCATCCGCTATGCCGACCGCATTGCCTACATCAACCACGACATCGACGACGCTGTCCGGGCCGGAATTCTCAGCGCCGGCGACATCCCACGCTCCATCTCCGACGTGCTGGGCTGCACCCACAGCCAGCGGATCAACACCCTGGTGGAGAACATCATTGCCTGCTCCATGGACAGCACGGAGCTGCAAATGGAGCCGGCCGTGGCCCAGGCCATGGAGGACCTGCGGGACTTCATGTTCGCCCATGTCTACAAGAACCCGGTGGCCAAGGGCGAGGAATCGAAGGCGCGGGCCATTTTGCAGCAGCTCTACCTCTACTACATGGATCACCCGGAGGAGCTGCCGCCGGACTTCCAGACCCAGCTCGACTTTGAGGGGATGCCCCGCATCGTCTGCGACTACATCGCCGGTATGACGGACAAGTACGCGATCTACAAGTACAACGAGATCTTCATCCCCGCCGGGTGGCAGATCCGGTGAGAAAAGGGAGGACAAGCCATGGATCAGACGGAGCGGCTGGCGGCCTTTGAACGGATGCTGGCCGACGTGCAGGCCCGGTATCGGGACACTGTCTCCAAAATGGAGACGCTGAAGACGGCGGGGAAGCAGAAAACCGCCACCTATCAGCAGCTCCTGGTGTCCAAGCTGAACGACCAGAACCTGCTCGCTCTCTACCGGCTCTACGGCCTCACGGAGGACTGAGCGGCATTTCCGGGAATTTCCTGTAACTTTTTGGCTGAAAAACCGTCTTATTTGGTAGAAGGAGGTGGACGGCGTGGCATTTCCCCAGAGCTTTCTCGACGAGCTGGTATCCCGGAACCCCATCGACGAGGTGGTGTCCCAGTATGTCCAGCTGAGCCGCAAGGGCTCCAACCTCTTCGGCCTCTGTCCGTTCCACTCGGAAAAGACCGGCTCCTTCTCCGTGGCCCCGGAAAAGGGCATCTACTACTGTTTCGGCTGCCACAAGGGCGGCGGCGTCATCAACTTCGTCATGGAGATCGAGAACCTCGACTATCCCGACGCCGTCCGGTTCCTCGCCAAGCGGGCCGGGATGGAGGTGCCCGATGACGCGGGCTATCAGTCCACCTACCGCCGTCAGGAGCGGCTCTGGGCCCTCTGTAAGGACGCGGCCCGGTTTTTCCACGGGAAACTCAATGAGGACTGCGGCAGCGAGGCCAGGGCCTACATCGTCAGGCGGGGCCTCTCCAAGGGGACCGTCACCCGCTTCGGCCTCGGCTTCGCCCCGGGTGGCTGGTCGGCGCTGATCGACGCCATGGTCAATAAGGGCTACGAGAAGCAGGACCTGCTGGACGCGGGCCTCGCCCTGAAATCCAAGGAAAAGGGGACGATCTATGACCGGTTCCGCAACCGGCTCATGTTCCCCATCATCGACGTCCGGGGCAACGTCATCGGCTTCGGCGGCCGGGTCATGGACGACTCGACGCCCAAGTACCTCAACTCCCCGGAGACCGTGATCTTCAACAAGCGCAAGAACCTCTTCGCCATGAACATCGCCAAGAAGAGCAGGCAGGGCCGCATCATCCTGACCGAGGGCTACATGGACGCCATCGCCCTCCACCAGTACGGCTTCGACTGCGCCGTGGCCTCCCTGGGTACGGCCCTGACCGAGGAACAGGCCCACCTGCTCTCGAAATACACCAGCCAGATCGTCCTGACCTACGACGGCGACGAGGCCGGTCAGAACGCCACAAAGCGGGCCATCCCGATGTTGGAAAAGGCCGGGCTGCAGGTCCGCGTCCTGCGGATGCAGGGTGCCAAGGATCCGGACGAATTCCTGAAAAAATACGGGGCCGACCGCTTCAAGGTGCTGCTGGACGGCTCCCAGAGCCAGATGGAGTACCGGCTCCAGTCCCTGATGGGCCGCTACCATCTCGAGCGGGACGAGGAACGGGTGCAGTTTCTGCAGGAGGCGGCGAAGCTGATCGCCTCCCTCCAAAGCCCCGTAGAGCGGGAAATCTACGGCGCCCGGGCGGCGGAGGCCGCCGGTATCACGGCGGAGGCCATGAAGCTGGAGGTGGGGAAGGCCTTCAAGCGGCGCATGGCCATCCAGCGCAAGCAGGAGGAAAAGAAGAACCTGGCCCCGGCGGCGGCCCAGCAGCCCAAGGTGCGCGGCATCCGCTATGACGACATCCGCTCCGCGATGGCGGAGGAGGGCATTTTGCAGATGGTGCTGCGGGAGGAGAGCCTGCTGGACGGACTGCGGGACCTGCCCGGCGCGATGTTTTCCTCGCCCCTGCTGGGCCGGGCCTATGACGCCCTGCGGCAGCAGCGCCTCCACGGCGGCCTGTGCAGTCTGGCGGCCCTGGAGGGGCAGTTTACAAAAGAAGAAATGGAGCATCTATCCGGCGTGGCCCAGAAGGGAAGCGCCCTCGTCAACGAGGAGGCCCTGCGGGATTACCAGAACACCATTCGGGAAGCGTATGCAAAGCGGGAAGCCCGGCAGGATCAGGACCTGATGGCCCTGCGCAACCGGCTCAAGGAGAAGAAAGGACTGGACGGATGACGACGAAACTGACGGAACTGCTGGCCAAGGCCAAGAAAGAAAAACACATCTCTGCCGCCAAGCTGCTCTCTGCCATGGACGGCCTCTCGGACGAGCAGGCCGAGGCGGTCTACGCCGAGCTGGACACGTCCGGCGTGGAGATCGACGCCGAGGAGATTGCCGACATCGTCAACCCCGAGACCCTGCCCACGGACAAGGACATCGGCGAGGTTGAGGAGGAGGAGCTGGTCGACCCGGACAAGCTGATGGAGGACTTCGGCATCCACGACCCGGTGCGCCTCTACCTGCGGGAGATCGGCCGCGTGCCGCTGCTGACCCCGGAGCAGGAGATCGAGCTGGCCCAGCGCGTCCAAAGCGGCGACGAGGAGGCCCGCAACCAGATGGTCGAGGCCAACCTCCGACTGGTGGTGTCCATCGCCAAGCGCTACACGGGCCGGGGCCTCAGCCTGCTGGACCTGATTCAGGAGGGCAGCTTCGGCCTGCTCAAGGCCGTGGAAAAGTTCGACTACACCAAGGGCTACAAGTTCTCCACCTATGCGACCTGGTGGATCCGCC
>CAMGPO010000079.1 GCA_946060825.1 uncultured Clostridia bacterium
GTTTGGAGACTGCCATGAACAAGGTACTGAAAACCATTCTGATCCTTCTCCTGATCCTGGCCGTCCTCGCGGCCGGATTCTGGTATTTCTTCCTCTACCGCAGCGGACTGCCCGCCTCCCTCTATGCCTCCTATGCCGGCGTGCTGGAAAAAGGCGGCCGATATACCGCCGCCGCCCGGCTTTACGGCAAGGCCATGGATCTCACGCCGGAGGACACGGAGCTTGCCCTCAAAGCTGCTGCGGTCTATGAGAAGGCTGGCAACAACACGAAAGCGGAGTACTCTCTGGTGCGGTCCATTGCCCTGAATCCGGAGTGTACCGACCTCTACCTCGCTCTGTCTGCCCTTTACGTCCGGGAGGATAAGCTGCTTGATGCGGAGCGTCTCATTTCTGCCTGCGCCAACGAGAGCGTGAAAGAGGCGCTGACGGCAATGCGTCCGGCTGCTCCGGTCATTCAGCCGGACGGCGGCTTTACGCTGGAGCCGACGACTTTCTCCCTCTCCTATTCCGGTGGATCCGCCTACTTTTCCCTGACGGAGGAATATCCCACCCTGGCTGACGAACCTTATGCCGGACCGGTTGAGCTGGACTACGGCGTCACGACGGTCTCTGCCATCGTTGTCAGCGAGAATGGTCTTGTCAGTCCCCTCTCTGCGGCAGAATTCACCGTCTGCGGAGAGATCGAAGAAGTTGTCTTTGCGGACGAAGCCTTTGATGCCATGATCCGGGAGCTTCTTGGGAAGGGCGTCCATGCCGAGATTCTCTCCACAGAACTCTGGTCCATTGACGAACTGACCATCCCCGCTGAGATTGCCAACCTTACCGACCTCTCCCACTTCGTCGGGCTCAAAACCCTGAACCTGCAGAACAGCGCCGCCGCCGATTTCACGGTGCTGGCCGATCTTCCCGCATTGACCTCGCTGGACGTGACCGGCAGCCAGCTTGGCAGCGAAGATGTCGCTGCCATCGGCTCCATCCCGACGCTGACGGAGCTGCACATGGGAAGCTGCGGCGTCTCCTCTCTCGACGATCTCGCCGGACTGACCGCTCTGACGGTGTTGGACGCTCCGGACAACCGAATTTCTGACATCTCCGCCCTTGCTGCCATGCCTTCCCTGCAGGAGGTCAACCTCTCCGGCAACCGGATCACTTCCATCTCGCCGCTGACGGCGGCGACCCAGCTCACGGTGCTGGATCTCTCCGGAAACCAGTTCGGCAATCTCGGCGCCATCTCCGCCAATACAGCCCTGACTTCCCTGAATATTTCCGCCTGCGGAATCAGCGATCTCTCGCCTCTGGAAAACAAGACCGCCCTGACAGTTCTCGACGCCTCCTCCAACGATATCACCGACGTGACCGCCCTGCAGGGCTGCACGTCCCTGCTGGATCTCAAGTTGGCGGGCAACGAGATTACCGACCTCTCCCCCATCACCATTTTGACGTCCCTCGAAAATCTGGACGCTTCCAGCAACCAGATCGAGGAATCACCCCATTTCACGGATGGCTCTTCCCTGATTACCCTGAATCTCTCCTTTAACAAGTTGACAGAGGTAGATGGCCTGGTCAATCTCCACAAACTCAACTACATCTGTCTTAACGACAACAGTCTGACCGACATCTCTGCCATTGCGAATCTCGCCTCCCTGCTTCAGGTGGATGCTTACCGCAATCCGCTGGTCGGCGCAGCAAGTCTGGAAGCGCGCAGCATCCTCGTCAACTACGATCCCGGCTATGTTCTGCCGGAGGAACTGACGGAAGATGAGGACGAGGCAGCGGCCGAAGGCGCTGCTTCCGGCAGCGGAACCGGATCCGGCCTGTCCCTCGATGGGCAAGTGCAGGAGGCCAACGGCGGCTGACAAACCAGAAAAAAATCGTCTGTCTCTTTTTAAGGCAGACGATTTTTTCTTATCTGATTTGGTCTGCAATCAGGCGGATGGCCTCGCGGCAGGCCGCACGGCGGATCTCATCCCGGCTGCCATGCAATTCCAGACGGCGGTGCAAAACATGGTTCCCGTCAGCATAGCCAACGAACACCAGACCGACAGGGCGGCCGGTGCCGTCGCTGTTCGGCCCGGCGATGCCGGTGATGCCGACGCCGGCGGAGGCGTGGCAGACGTTTGCCGCCCCCTTTGCCATGGCCTCGGCCACCTGCCATGATACAGCGCCAAAGTCGTCCAGAAGTTTCTGAGGCACCTCCAGCAGATTGTGCTTGACCTCGTTGCAGTAGGAGACGACGCCGCCCTTGTAAACGTCGGAGCTGCCGGGAACGGCTGTCAGCATGGCCCCCAGCATCCCGCCAGTGCAGGACTCCGCTGTGGAGAGGGTCATGCTACGCTCCCGGAGCAGCTGCAGAAGAAGCTCCGCCTCATCCATAGTACTTCACCTTCACCAGCTCCGTATTCTGGAGCGCCCGCTCAATCAGGGCTTCCCGATCCAGTTTCCGCTCCGCCTTGAGAACGCCCTCGAGGGTCGGCTTTGTCTTGGGGTGCTTCGGCGTGAAGACGGTACAGCAGTCCTCGTAGGGCAGGATGGAGGTCTCCAGAGTGCCGATACGGCGGGCAATTTTGACGATCTCCTCCTTGTCCATGCCGATCAGCGGGTGGAACACCGGCATGGTCTGCACTACCTGATGGGTCACGGTCATGGCCTCCATGGTCTGGCTGGCCACCTGGCCCAGGTTTTCGCCGGTGACGAGGCACTGGGCACCGTGATCCCGGGCGATACGCTCCGAAATCTCCATCATGAAGCGGCGCATGATGAGGGTGAAGTATTCCTCCGCGCAGTTGTCCCGGATGGCCTCCTGAATCTCGGTGAAGCCGACGATATCCACGGTCATCCGGCCGCAGTAGCGGGTCATAAGCTTGGCCAGTTCCAGTACCTTTTCTTTGGCGCGCTCCGAGGTGTAGGGATAGGAGAAGAAGTGGATGCACTCCACCTCAACGCCCCGCTTGGCGATCATATAGCCGGCCACGGGGCTGTCGATACCGCCGGAGAGCAGCACCGCCGCCCGTCCGCCGCTGCCCGTGGGCAGGCCGCCGGCGCCGGGCAGAGACGGGCCGTGGACATAGGCCGCGTGGTCGCGCACCTCGACGTAGACCGTATAATCCGGGTTGTGGACGTCCACCGCCAGATCGGGGAACTGCTCCGCAAGCCGTCCGCCGATCTCCTGGGAGATCTGGATGGAGGTCAGAGGGAAGCGCTTGTCCGCCCGCTTGGACTCCACCTTGAAGCTGCGCGCTGCGGCCAGGTCATCGCCCAGATAGTCGAGGGCGGTCCGGAAAATGGAATCGAGATCCTTCTCACAGCCGCGGCAACGGCACATGGAGATCACACCGAAGACGGTGCCGCAGGCCTCCCAGGCGCCGTCCATGTCGCAGTCCTCCGACTGCGGCTCCACGTAGACCGTGGACTGGGTGATATAGACGTTGAAATCGCCGAAGGGGCGCATCCGCCGGGCGACGTTGCCGCGGAGGCGATCCTCAAAGGCCCGGCGATTGGCGCCCTTGAGAATGATCTCGCCCAGCTTCAGGAGAAACAGTTCGTTCATAGAAAAAGCCTCTTTCTTTGTGACAAATCTCAGGTATTATAGCATGGTAACCGGCATAAATCAACGCCTCATTCCCGGCCGATCTTGAAGGAGCGGTAGCGGATGGCCTCGGCCAGGTGCTGCGGCTGAATGGTCTCACTGCCGTCGAGGTCCGCGATGGTGCGGGCCACCCGCAGGATGCGGTCATAGCTGCGGGCCGTCAATCCAAGGGCATCGAAGGCCTGCCGCATCAGGTCCGTGCCGGCCTCGTCGAGAGCGCAGTATTTTCGGAGCTGGGGCTGATCCATTCCGGCGTTGCAGGCGATGTCATCCGCAGCATAGCGGGTCTGCTGCAGCGCCCGCGCCCGGTTGACCCGTTCCCGGATCATCGCGGAGCTTTCCGCCGGTGCGGTCTGCCGCAGGTCCGCAAAGGGCACGACAGGCACCTCAATGATGAGATCGATCCGGTCCAGCAGCGGACCGCTGACCCGGCTGAGATAGCGGTCCACTGCCGACCTGGTGCAGGTGCAGCGGTCGGAGGGGTCGCCATACCAGCCACATTTGCAGGGATTCATGGCGCAGACCAGCATGAAGTCACTGGGATAGCGGATGGATCCGCTCACCCGCGAAATCGTCACACAGCCGTCCTCGAGGGGCTGCCGCAGCACTTCCAGGGTCTCGCTGCGGAATTCCGGCAGCTCGTCGAGGAAGAGGACGCCACGGTGGGCCATGGAAATCTCGCCAGGCCGGGGATTGCTGCCGCCGCCGGCGAGGCCGGGGGCAGAGATGGTATGGTGGGGGCTGCGGAAGGGCCGCTCCGTGATGAGCGGATTCTTTCGGGAAACCTTACCCAGTACCGAATAGATCTGCGTGACCTCCAGTTCCTCCGGCCGGGTCATGTCCGGCAGGATCGAGGGCAGCCGCTTGGCCAGCATGCTCTTGCCGGAGCCGGGCGGGCCGATCATCAGGATATTGTGGCCGCCGGCGGCGGCAATTTCCAAAGCGCGCTTGGCCTGCTCCTGTCCCTTGACGTCGGCAAAGTCCGCAAGAACGCGCCCGCCGAAGCCCGGTTCCCAGATCTCCGCCAGAGAGATCGGCGCGTTTCCGCTGAGATGATCGGCAAGCTGCCGCACCGACTCCACCGGATAGACCTCCAGTCCCTCCGCCAGCGTAGCCTCCGGGGCATTTTCCGCCGGAACGAAGAGCTTCCTGATTCCGCACCGCTCCGCCGCCAGAGCCATGGACAGAACGCCGTTGACCGGCCGCACTCTGCCCTCGAGACTCAGCTCGCCGAGGAAGGCGCAGTCCCGCCCCGGAACCGGGATGCTCTTCATGGCAGCAAGAATCCCCACCAGCATCGGCAGGTCGTAAAGTGTGCCGGATTTCTTCGTACCCGCCGGAGCCAGATTGATTGTGATGCGGCTGACCGGGGACTTGAACCCGCTGTTTTTGATGGGAGAACGACTCCGCTCCCGTGCCTCCCGTACCGCCGCGTCCGGCAGACCGACCACGTCAAAGGCCGGCAGTCCGGCGCTGAGGTCGCTCTCCACCGATACCTCGTATCCGGCGATTCCTTCCAGTCCGAAAGATCTGCAGCTGCATATCACCGGCAAGCACCTCCTCTTTTTTCCTTTACACACGAATGTGTGCCTGCAATTATTCATTATCATACAATATATGAGAAAAATTTGCAATTCTTTCCGTAAAAACAATGCAACCTGCCCAGTCCAACGGGACAATTTCTTGTGAAAACAAGAAATTTTCCAAAAAGGAAGGGGCTTGGCGATTTACAACCGGAGAAAACTATGATACTATTATGGTGTCTGTTAATAATACTTTAGGAGGTATTTATCTTGGCTAGACATTTTAAAACCATGGATGGTAATACCGCCGCTGCCCACGTATCCTATGCGTTTACGGAAGTGGCCGGTATCTATCCCATCACACCTTCTTCTCCCATGGCCGACCTGGTTGACCAGTGGTCCGCCAACGGCCGGAAGAACATCTTCGGCAATACCGTCAAGGTTGTCGAGATGCAGTCTGAGGCCGGCGCTGCCGGTACGGTTCACGGCTCCCTCGGTGCGGGCGCTCTGACCACCACCTACACCGCCTCCCAGGGCCTGCTGCTGATGATCCCCAATATGTACAAGATCGCCGGCGAGCTGCTGCCCACTGTCTTCCACGTCTCCGCGAGAACCGTCTCCTCCCATGCCCTGAACATCTTCGGCGATCACTCCGACGTCATGGCGTGCCGTCAGACTGGCTTCGCCATGCTGGCCGAAGGCAATGTGCAGGAAGTCATGGATCTGGCTCCCGTGGCCCATCTGGCCGCCATTGAGGGCCGCGTCCCCTTCATCAACTTCTTCGACGGTTTCCGTACCTCCCACGAGATCCAGAAGATCGCGGTTTGGGACTATGAGGATCTGGCGGAGATGTGCGACATGGACGCCGTCGCGGCGTTCCGTGCCCACGCCCTGAACCCCAACCACCCCGCTACCCGCGGCTCCCATGAGA
>CAMGPO010000080.1 GCA_946060825.1 uncultured Clostridia bacterium
GAACATCCGCCACGCCGAAAAAATCCGGGGAAATTCCGGCGGTTCGCATTGCCTTTTTCGGTCTGGCGTGGTACTTTATAATAGCAGAAATTTCGAGGAGGTGACCGCCGTGAAACGGCTGACGCGCTGGCTGCTGACCGCGCTCATTCTGATACTCTGCACCGTGAATGTCTTTGCGGCGGATGCCGCCGTGACCAAAATGGACGTGAACTGTATCGTGGACCGCTATGGCAGCAGCACCACCACCGTCACCGCCGAAGTGATCTTCGATACAGCCTCGGATGAGATCTGGATTCCGGTGGGCACGGACGTGCGAAGCGTCTCCCTCTCCGGCTACCGGGTCTCGAAAAAGACCGTGGACGGAAGTCTCTGGCTCGTCCTCAAAAACAGCGAGGGCACCATCGGCACCAGGACCTTTGTCCTGACCTTCAAGCAGCCCCGCAACGTCACGCTGAACAGCGACAAGACCCAGACCTTTGACCTGCAGCTCGTCTGCCCCCTGTGGACCTGGAACGTGGAAACGCTGACCTTCTCCGTGACCATGCCAAAGGCGTTCGATGCCAAGACGACTTACCAGAGCGGCTATTTTGCCGACGCCGTTCAGGTGGAGGATGAGATCGAGGGCCAGACCATCCGGGGCAGTGTTCCCGGCGGCCTGCTTGACCGGGAATCCATTGATCTGGTTATGACGCTTCCCCAGGGCTATTTCCGTCTGCGCAACCTCCGGGGCGGCACCGCCTCCGTCGACGTTGTTCTGATCGGCGCTCTGGCCCTGCTCTGCCTCGTTTACTGGTTCTGCACCCTGCGGAATCCTCTGCCGAAGCAGCAGTCCCGGCAGCTCTCGCCTGATGGCGTCTTTGCCTGGGAGTTCCCCTATGTGGGAAGCTGCGGTGCGCCGGATCCGGCCCTGCTGATCACTGAATGGGCCTCCCTCGGCTATCTGACTATCTCCGTGACGTCCCAGGGCCGCGTCAGTCTGCGCGCCCGCATCCCCATGTCCAACGAGCGCAAGACCTATGAGCAGAAGGCCTTCGCCGCCCTGTTCCGCAAGGGGCCGGTCTGCGCCGGCGATACGCCCCGCTGCCGCAAAATCGGCGCCCGGGCCGCCCGGACCTGCCGCGCCTTCTGGAACCGCCGCCTCTTCTCCCGCAGCAGCGGCAGTCCGAGAATCCTCGAGGCCGGCGCTGCCGTCATCTTCGCCCTCACCTGGTTCCGGGCCATCGACCTGTTGCTTCCTGTCTGGACGCTGCGGGTGCTGCTGATGATCCCGGTGCTGATTCTCGGCTTCCCCGCCGGCCAGATCCTCCAGCGGAGCATCCAGGACGCCCTACGGCATACGCCGGGCCGCCGTGTGCTGCCTGTGCTGCTGGTATTGCTGGCTACCGCTCTGCTGTCCCAGTTCGGGGGCGGCTGGCCCATGACTCTGCTGTCCCTGCTGGCACAGGCCCTGGCCGCCGCCGGAACCTACTACGGCGGCCGGCGCTCCGCGAACGGCATGGAGCGCATCGCCCAGATCCGGGCCTTCCGCCGCTATCTCAAGACCGCCAACACCCACCACCTGCAGCTCATGCTGAACCAGGACGGCCAGTATTTCTACGACGTCCTGCCCTACGCCGAGGCCCTCGGCCTGGGACGCCGGTTTGCCCGGCGCTTCGCCAACATCCAGCTCGAGCCTTGCGCTTGGCTGCAGGACAACAGCTATCACGGCCACACCGCTGCCGATTTCTTCCGCCACTACCGGAAGCTCCTGAAGAAAATGCGGGGCGTCTCCGGCGTCCGGCTCTGAGGTGGTGCCATGGCAAATTTTGACCGGCTGGCCGAACAGGGCAAGCCCATTTTCCTCCGCCACAACCAGGAGGCCATCCTCCGCCGCCTCGGTTTGTACGCCCTGGACGGCAAAATCCCGCTTCGCTACTGCGGCGAGGACTATGCCGTCGACTGCGTGAGCGGCGATGTGACCGGCCCCGGCGGCCTGCCCGCCGGCCCCGCGGAGACGTTGACCATCTTCGATATGCTCTGCCATACAGAGCTGCCCCTCGTCCTCTCCGGCGAGTGGCGCACCACCAACACCCTGCCCGGCTGCGGCCAGAGCAGTCCCGACGACGTGGTGCTGAACAGCCCCCGCATCCGGCGCTTTGAAGCGAACCTCCCCGCTCTGCGGCAGGCCTGCGAAGCTCTGGGCGGCAAGCCTTTTCCCGTTGGCGACGTTGCCTGTGTTCTGCCGATTTTTGACTGGTTTCCGGCGGTCTTTCAGTTCTGGTGCGGCGACGACGAGTTTCCCTCCTCCGCCCGTTTTCTCTGGGACCGCAGCGCGCTGCGCTACCTCCACTACGAGACGCTCTATTATATTATGGGCCATGTCCTGAGCCGTCTCGACAGCCTGCTGCAAAAAAGCTGAGACCATCTGGTCTCAGCTTTTTGCATTCCGAATGATTATGCCGGTCCGACTGGCTTTCCGGCTTTGGCCGCCGCAATTTCCCGCTTGTGGAGCTCTGCAGCCCGGGCCACCTTGGCCTTGAATTCGGCCACGGTCTCCTGGTCCAGAACGTCACGGATGATATGCCGCGGACAGGCAGCAGCGCAGAGGCCGCAGGAGATGCATTTGTCGTAATCGATGACCGCCACATTGTTGACGACGGAAATCGCGCCCACATGGCAGATCTGCTCACATTTCCGACAGGCAATGCAGCCATTTTTGCAGACCTTCGCGCTGATTTTTGGCGCGGCGACGGAGGCGCAGGAGACATACATCTCATTTTTATAGGGGATCGACACGATCAGATTCCGCGGACAGGCAGCGGCACAGCTCATACAGCCGGTACATTTCTCCCGGTCTACGAAGGCCACACCGTCCTGGATGGTCATGGCGCCGAATTTACAGGCCCTGACACAGTTGCCGAACCCGAGGCAGCCGAATTTGCAGGAGATGGGGCCGCGCCCGGCCACCTTGGAGGCGGCAACGCAGTCCTCCAGGCCGTCATAGGGGCCTTTGAGCTGGCGGTCATAGCCGCGGCAGCGGACGAGAGCCACGGTGCGCTCGACCTCTTTTGCCTCGACGCCCATGATGGCAGAAATTCTCAGAGCGGCGTCACTACCGCCGGCGGCACAGCGGCCGATTTCGGCCTTGCCGTCGATGATGGCCTGGGCATAGGCGGCGCAGCCGGCATAGCCGCAGCCGCCGCAGTTGGCGCCGGGCAGGGCCTCAATGATCGGCTCCAGCCGGTTGTCGGTCTCCACGGCAAAGACCTTGGAGGCCACAGCCAGTACGCAGCCGAACACCGCGCCCATGACACCGAGAACCAGGAATGCATACAGAATATTCATACCC
Source organism: uncultured Clostridia bacterium (assembly GCA_946060825.1). Taxonomy (GTDB): domain Bacteria; phylum Bacillota; class Clostridia; order Oscillospirales; family Oscillospiraceae; genus RGIG3159. The sequence continues at coordinate 3,329 of CAMGPO010000080.1, forward strand.
ATTCCTCCTTAGAACACGCGCAGACCGGAAAAGCCCATGAACGCCAGAGCCAGCAGGCCAGCGGAGATCAGCGCGATGGGAAAGCCCTCAAAGCTCTTGGGGCACTCGCAGTTGTCCACCCGCTCCCGGACCGAGGCGAAGAGACAGATGGCCACCAGGAAGCCGATGCCGCCGGTGACGCCGTAGACCACGGACTCGATGAAGTTGTAGCTGTTCTGCACGTTCAGCAGGGCCACGCCGAGGACGGCGCAGTTGGTGGTGATCAGGGGCAGGTAGATGCCCAGGGCCTGATAGAGGGCCGGGACGGCCTTCTGCAGGAACATCTCCACGAGCTGCACCAGAGCGGCAATGACCAGAATGAAGGCCACGGTCTGCATATACTGCAATCCCAGACGCACCAGCAGATACTCGTTGATGAGCCAGGTGGCGGCGGAGGCGATGCCCATGACAAAGATGACGGCAACGCCCATGCCAAGGGCCGTATCCATTTTCTTGGAGACGCCCATGAAGGGACAGATGCCCAGAAACTGGACCAGAATGAAGTTGTTGACCAGAATAGCCCCCAGAGCGATGGAAAAAAGTTTTGTAACGCTCATTTCGCAGCCGCCTCCTTCTCCTTGTCATCGAGCTTTTTGATCAGCCACTGAGAAAACGCGATCAGGCAGCCCAGGGTCAGGAAACCGCCCACGGGCAGAATCATCATCAGGGCGGGATAGGGCTCGGCAATGATCCGGATGCCGTCGGCGCTGAGGACACCGCCGCCGAATGTGCCGTTGCCCAGCAGTTCCCGGATGATGCACATGACCACCAGCGCCGCCGTATAGCCCAGGCCCTGGGTCACGCCGTCCACCGCCGAGGCGGCAACGCTGTGCTTGGAGGCAAAGGCCTCCGCCCTGCCGAGGATGATGCAGTTGACAACGATCAGGGGGATGAACACGCCGAGGGATTCGGACAGGTCCGGCAGGAAAGCCTGCATCAGCAGGTCGACCATGGTGACGAAACCGGCGATGATGACGATGTAGGCCGCGATGCGGATCTTGGAGGGGATCACCTTCCGCAGCAGAGAGATGACGACGTTGGAGCAGACCAGGATGACCAGGACCGAGAGTCCCATGCCGAGGCCGTTGAACAGGGACGTGGTGATGGCCATGGTGGAGCACATACCCAAAAGCTGCACCAGCACCGGGTTCTGAGTCAACAGGCCCTCACGGAGTTGTTTTTTGAAATTCATGGCTCCCCCTCCTTACGAGAAACCGGCAACACAGGCCAGGGCGGCGCTGACGCCCGTGGCCACGGCCCGGGAGGTGACGGTAGCGCCGGTCAGAGAGTCGATCTCGCCGCCGTCCTTGGTCACAGCCACGGAGCCGGTCTTGCCCACGAACTGCGCCCGGAAGGCCTCGCCCTTCGAGCTGTTCTGGGCGGCCACCGCGCCGAGGCCCGAGGTTTCGGACATTTTAATGAAGGACACACCGGAGACGGCGCCGTCCGCGTCAATACCCACCATCATGGTGATATCGCCCTGCGAGCCGCCGACGACGATCTGCACGGCGTAGCCGTCGCTGCCCATCCTGTAGACGGCGGTGACGAGGCCTGTCCCATCGGTGTAGCCGGTCACAGCTTCCGGGGTGGCCTCAGAGTCGAGGACGGCCCGGATGGCCTCGGCGGTCTTTTCCTCGTTGAGGGCCGCAATGCGGTCTTTGGTGATGGCGTTGACGCCGCCCAGCAGCACGGCGACCACCGCAGTGATCAGGAAAAGGATTACCGTCAGCTTTACAACATAGGCGGCAGAGGATTGCCTGGTCATCCCTTCTTCCCTCCTTCTTTGACGGCGCCGAAGCGCTTGGGAACGCCGACCTTATCCAGAAGAACGACGCAGGCGTTCATGACAAGAATCGCATAGGAGACGCCCTCGGGATAGGATCCGAAATAGCGGATAAACACGGTAAGCAGGCCGCAGCCGACGGCAAAGAGCGCCTGGCCCCACTTGGTAACAGGGGAGGTGACATAGTCGGTGGCCATGAAGATGGCGCCGAGGAAGAGGCCGCCGGAGAACACCTGCCAGCCCATCCAGGTCAGCGGGTTGCCGCCCTTGGGGAAGAGCAGCGTCAGCACGGCGACGGTGCCGATGAAGCAGAGGGGAATCCGGGGGCTGATGACCCGGCGGACGATCAGGTAGAGGCCGCCGATCAGCAGAAGCAGGGCCGAGGTCTCGCCCATGCTGCCGCCGATGTTGCCCAGGAAGGCGTCCATCAGGGTTGCGCCCGGCAGCGCGCCGGTGTGGAGGGCGCTCAGGGGTGTGGCTGTGGAGACGGCGTCGAGGGCCGCCTGGGTGGACTGGAAGATCGGCGTCCGGGAGCCGGCGGCGGCCCAGTTCGTCATCATGGCAGGCCAGGACACCAGCATCAGCGCCCGGGCCGACAGGGCCGGGTTCATAAAGTTCTTGCCGATGCCGCCGAAGAGCTGCTTGACCAGGACGATGGCAAAGAAGTCGCCGATCAGGATGGTCCAGTAGGGCAGGCCCACAGGGCAGACCATGGCGATCAGCAGGCCGGTGACGGCGGCGGAGAGATCGTGAATGGTGCTGTCCAGCTTCATGAGCTTCCGATAGGCCCACTCGAAGAACACACAGCCCACCACGCTGACCACGGCCATCATCAGGGCGCGGAAGCCGAAGAACCAGCAGCCGCC
>CAMGPO010000081.1 GCA_946060825.1 uncultured Clostridia bacterium
TGGGCGTCGTGACGAAGGAGCGGACGACCGAGGAAGAGGGCATCAGAACCTCCACCTGCACCCGCTGTGGCGAAACCAGGACGGAATCGATTGCCAAGCTGGAGCCTGTCGTTGAACAGACGGCGCCCAAGGTGACCGTCTCCGCCGTGCGCGCCGGCAGCGGCAACAAAATCAAGTTGACCGGCACCTTTGCGGACTACGAGAATGCCGACCAGTATTACGAAGTAACGGCCCATGGCCTGGTCTACTACAGCACGTCCAAGCTGGGCACCCGCGTCCTGACGGTGAATACCCCGGGCCGCACCCGCGTCAATTTTAGCTCTTACAAAGCGGACGGTTCCTTCTCCTACACGATGACCCCGGCCTATGCGACCACCAAGTATACGGTGCGTGCCTTCCTGGCCTACACCGATGAAAACGGCCGGACGGTCTATGTCTACTCCGATCCCATCGTCGTCAGATACAATACGCTGGCTTCGTAACCAAAGCATAAACAAGGGACCTGCCGGTAACGGCAAGTCCCTTGTTTTTTGCGGTGGAGAATTACCACTCGGGAATTTCATCAAAGTGGTAGTCGTAATTCCGCTCCTGGAACGGCTCGACAAAGGAAGCCATGATGGAAACCGGCTCCTGCCCGATGTAGAGGTGGGTCGTGTCGCCGATGGACTGGGCGCGGAAGGCGGCGCAGCCGGGGATCCGTTCCTCGGTCTGAACGATGGTCACGGAGGAGGGCGGAATGAACAGCCCATGGAGCAGGACGATGGGGGAGACTCCCAGCAGATGGGAGAGCATCACGCAGCTCACGCCGAGGTGGCAGAAGCAGACCAGCGTGTCATCCCGGCGGGCGTCCTCGTCCACGTGGTAGTAGTTGTGGTAGCGGTGGTAGCCGCAGTCCGCCAGAAGCCGGTCGAGGCTTCCGGTGACATAGTCATATTCCGACCGGGCATTGGTACCGCGGTAGAGGGACGATTCAAACCAGTGGTCCTTGTCGTAGTGCTTCGGCTCCTCCGTCCAGACCTCGGGATACATATCCCAGGCGGTGGCGCTTCGGCGGTTGACGACGTTGTAAGCCCGGACGTTGAACTCCCGCAGCCATTCCAGCGTCTCCGCTTCGCGGCCGCAGGCGGCAAGAGATGGCTTCGCGGTGTCCTGGGCGCGGCCCAGGGGCGAGCAGTAGAACTTCGTGACGTTCCAGCCCTGCACCCGAGGCGCAAGCAGCTTCGCCTCACGCCAGCCCTTTTCGGTGATGGTGTTGTGTTCGTAGTCTGGTTCCGCGTGCCGGATAAAAATCAGTCGCATTGGAAATTCCTCATTTCTGTTTTTTCATAGACGGTCAGGAGGCCAGGGTAGATGCCAGATCGCCGGTGAGACTGCCGGCGGCCTGGACATTGTTGATGACAAGGGCATCGGTGATGCTGTACTGGGCGATGATTTCGGCGGTGCTGTAGAGGCCGCTGCGGATGTCGAGGACAACGATGTTGTCGTAGTAGTCGATCATGTAGGGGACAAAGGCGTTGCCGTAAGACTCCTTGAAGACGAGCAGATTCCTGCCGGTTTGATTGCCGGTCTGAATGTGGGTCAGGGCATTGTCGCCGCAGAGGAAGGCGGAGGCATAGGCGCTCGACTCCGTGTTCAGAACCGCGCCGGAGACGGCCTCACCGCCGTTGGCGTAGGTCATGGAATAGTCGGCCAGGGGAAGATGGCAGACCGTGTAGTCCGGGTTGGCGCGCAGGCAGTCTGGCGGTGCGGCGCAGAAGGAGTAGAGCGAGCCGATGTAGCCAGTCTGAACCGTTGTCTCGTAGGAGCCGAGCTGCCGGGGTGTGATGCCGTTGGCACGGCAGTAGGCTACGGAGGCGTAGTAGGCGCCGAGGGAGGTCCAGTGGTGATCGGTGCGGTAGTAGAGGTACTCGCCGCTGTGCTCCGCCATTCGGGAAGCTGCGTCGACGGCGGTGATGCTATCGGCGAGCTGGCCGTAGGTGGCCGAGATGAAGGCCGCCTGGTTGTCAAATTGGTTCTCATAGCCTGCCGGGGCGTGGAAGGCGCAGCTCTTGGGGACCAGCAGGGCGCTGACGTGGAGCTCCGGGTACCGGGCAGCGAAACCGTTTACGGTCTCGGCCCAGGCGTTGCAGCCGGTTGTGTCCAGCGAGAAATACTCGAGGGCGTAGTCGCCGCAGACCAGGACGTTGCCGGAGTAGTAGGCATCCAGTGTGTTATGGTAGTGGGCGTCCGCGACGGTTTCGTCGATGTAGAGCGACGGGTCGCCGCCTTCGGACAGGGCCATCGTCACGCCGCAGCGGGCGCAGACCGTCGGGGCCAGTTCGGCGGTGGCAAGGGCGGCTTCATGGCCCAGAGCGGGCGTGAGTACCGCGCCGCAGCGCAGGCAGAGCTGATCGTCGACGCAGGTGGCCTCGGGGCCGGGGTCATGTCCCGCCGGGGTCAGAACCGTTCCGCAGACCGTGCAGACGACATCCTCGGTGCAGGATGGCTCACCGGAGGGCGTGTGCTCGGTCGGCTCGGCCAGAACCTTGCCGCAGACGGTGCAGACCTGCGCGTCGGTGCAGGTGGCGGCGGGGCCGGGTGTGTGCTCTGTGGGCGCGGCGATCTGCTGGCCGCAGCGGGTGCAGAAGGTGCCGGCCTCGCAGTTTTCCAGCAGCGGCTCATGGCCCAGGGCTGGCTGCAGCGTCTCGCCGCATTTGGTGCAGACCTGGGGCTCCGTACAGGTGGGGACGGGTCCGGGCTCATGCTGGCAGACCTCCGGTTCCCCGCAGGCGCAGAGCAGACAGAACAGCAAGGCAAGCAGAAGAGGGAAATATCGTTTCATGATTCGCTCCTTTTGATCTCCTCCCAGGCGTGGCGAACCATTTCCAGCTCGTCGCGGTAGAGGCAGTTTTGAAATTTGGGATCGGTGAGGTGTTCGAGGATCCAGCCGTAGGGGAAATAGCGGACTTCGGACAGTTCCTCCTTCTGGAGCCGAAGGTCCGACGGCTCCACCGGCCGCAGCAGCAGATAGACGGCAGAGTATTCGTTGTCCATGAAGGGTACTCCGCGAAAGATCTCACGGGCGATCCGGTGGCGGAAGCCGGCAAAATACAGCTCGTCCGGCGCGGCGGTCAGGCCCAACTCTTCACCCAGTTCCCGCAGGGCGCTCTCGAGGAAGTCGCTGCCGGCCGGCAGGTGACCGGCGGAGGAGATGTCCCAGCAGCCGGGGTAGGCGTCCTTTTCCATGCTGCGGCGCTGGAGCAGGACGTCAAAGCCGGAGCCGGAGGGGCGCAGAATCCAGACGTGGGCGGTGCCATGGAGGTCGCCGTCCCGGTGAACCAGGGTGCGCTCCTTGACAGCGCCGGTTTTGGAGCCGTCCTCCCGGCGGAGATCGAAGTATTCTGACATAAGATGCACCTCCATCGCTCCCTATTCTACCGCGCAATGGCCGGAACCGCAAGGGAAATTCCGGAATACCCCCTTGGAAAAACGGTGAAGCTATTGTAAAATAACTCCAAGAGGTGAAACTATATGAAATTGCAGCTTGACGCGAGCAAGATCTACGCCATTGCCCTGGAGGGCGGCGGTGCAAAGGGCGCCTATCAGGTCGGCGCCTGGAAGGCCCTGCGGGAGGCGGGGATCCGCTTCAATGCCGTGGCCGGCACCTCCGTGGGCGCCCTGAATGGCGCGCTGATGGTGATGGGCGATCTGGAAAAGGCGGAGGAGATCTGGCGCAACATCACTTTCTCTCAGGTGATGGATGTGGACGACGGGGAGATGAAAAATCTGCTTGCCATGAACCTCCGGGACATCGACTGGCGGAGCCAGTGGGAATTCCTCAAGAAAATCCTGGAAAACCGGGGCCTTGATGTGACGCCTCTGCGCCGGTGGGTGGAGGAACTGGTGGACGAGGACGCCATCCGCAGGGCGGATACGGAGCTGTACATTCAAACCTATTCTCTGACCGACCACAAGGAACTGGAACTGCGGGCGAAGGACCTCGGAAAGCCCGGCGAGATCGCCGAGATGTTGCTGGCCAGCGCCTATTTCCCCGCCTTCAAAAATGAGGCCCTCGGCGGAAAGCGCTATACGGACGGCGGGCTGCAGGACGTGATTCCCCTCCATGTGCTGGTGGAGAACGGCTACCGGGACATCATCGCCATCCGGCTCTTCGGTGTCGGCTTTGAGCGCTCCTTCCGGGTGCCGAAGTATGTGGAGATTCACACGGTGCTGCCGTCCCGGGATCTGGGCGGCACTCTGGAATTCGAGGCGGAGCAGAGCCGCAGAAACCTGACCCTTGGCTACTACGACACCATGCGGATGCTCTACGGTCTTGCCGGAACGCAGTACTACATCGACCGTCACTGGACGGAGGAGGAGGCCTATGCCCAGCTTGTGCGGTACCTCCAGCGATATCTGCAGGACTACGAGCAGGACGTCTCCCTGCTGGAGTTGAACGAAAAAATCCTGCCGCGGCTTCGCCGCAGCCTTGACTGCCGGGGTGACTATTACGACCTGGCCGTCGCCACCATGGAGCGGGCGGCAGAGGAGGCGGGGCTTGAGCCTTTCCATATCTATACCGAGGATGAACTGATGGCGGCTCTGCGGCGGGAATATGGCGAGCCTGCCGGCCGTTACCCGAAGTTCCTGACCAAGGCGCTGATCTTCCGCTCGCCCTTTGTACGGAGCAGGAACCTGTGGAGAAAGGATTGAAACGAACGATGAAAACAATTGGATTGATTTTGAACCCGGTGGCGGGTGTCGGCGGACCGGCGGGACTCAAGGGCAGCGATGGGGCAGAGATCCAGCGCTTGGCGCGGGAACTGGGCATCCACTCGGCGGTCCAGCGGCGGGCTTCCGTCGTGCTGGAACGGCTGGCGTCCTCCGGAGAGAAATTCCGCCTGCTGTCGGCTCCCGGCGAAATGGGCGAGACGGCAGCCCTGGCCGCAGGCCTTCATCCGGAGATTGTCGGATCCATTGCATCCGGCGCCACCACGGCGGCGGACACCATCCGCATTGCCCGCGAAATGCAGGCGGCGGGCATCGATCTGCTGCTCTTCGCCGGCGGCGACGGCACGGCCCGGAATATTGCGGAGGCTGTCGGCACGGACCAGACCGTCCTGGGCATTCCCGGCGGCGTAAAGATCCACTCCGGCGTCTATGCCAGAAACCCCGCCTCGGCGGCAGAACTGGCTGCCCGCTGGCTCGACGGCGAGGCCATGGAGACGGCGGAGGCCGAGGTCATGGACATCGACGAGGACAAGTTCCGGGACGGCGTTGTCGACGCCCGGCTCTATGGTTATCTGAAAATCCTGCGCAGCCCTACGCTGATGCAGTGCTGCAAGTCGGCGGGCCATTCCTCCATCGAGGCCCTCAACGACATCGCCAACGAGATCGTCGACTATATGGAGGAGCATGACGAGCTGCGCTATGTCATCGGCTCCGGCACCACGCCCCGGGGTATCATGGAGCTGCTGGAGCTGCCCAATACGCTGCTGGGCGTCGATGTGGTGGAGCATGGTGAGCTGCTGGCCAGCGACGTCAACGAGCCGCAGCTCTTTGAGCTGGTAAACGGCCACCCGTCCAAAATTGTTCTGACAGTCATCGGCGGCCAGGGCCACATCCTCGGCCGCGGCAATCAGCAGCTCAGCCCCCGGGTTCTGCGGGCTGTCGGCCTCGAGAATCTGATGATTATCGCTGACCCGGACAAGCTGGCCGGTCTCCCGAACCACTGTCTGGTGGTGGACTCCGGCGATCCGGAGCTGGACAAGGCCCTCTGCGGCTACCGCCAGATCATCACCGGCGCCGGACAGACCACCATGATGAAAATTACGACATAGGAGCAAAGCAATGGCAGCAAATACGGACATCCGGCTGAGAAACGCCGTAATCTATTCTATCTACATTCGAAATCATACAAAAGAGGGCACATTCCGGGCTGCTGAGGCTGATCTGCCCCGCATTCGGGAGTTGGGTGTGGACATCGTCTGGCTCATGCCCATCCATCCCATCGGCGTCCTTGGC
>CAMGPO010000082.1 GCA_946060825.1 uncultured Clostridia bacterium
GTGGCCCATCAGAGCGACCACTCTCCCTGCTACCTGTGCGCCCGGCTGCGCCGGGGCCATCTCTACAGTAAGGCCCAGGAGCTGGGCTGCAACAAGATCGCGCTGGGCCACCACTTCAACGACGTGGTGGAAACCACAGTCATGGGGATGTTCTTCGGCTCCCAGCTTCAGGCCATGCTCCCCAAGCTGCACAGCACAAATTTCCCTGGCATGGAACTGATTCGCCCGCTCTACTGCGTCCACGAGGAGGACATCCTCGCCTGGAAGCGCTACAATCAGCTGGAATTCATCCAATGCGCCTGCCGTTTCACCGAAAACTGCACAATTTGTGATAATGGAGGCGGCGGCTCCAAGCGGCAGGAGGTCAACGTGCTGCTCCGCCGGCTGAAGCGGGACAACCCCAACATCGAAAAGAGCATTTTCAACAGCATCCATGCAGTCAGTCTGGACACCTTCCCCGGTTACAAGCAGAGCGGCGTCTGGCACTCCTTCCTGGATGACTATGACAGCGCTGCAACGCAGGAAGGAAGCACTGAACCATGAGAGACATTCAGACGCAGCTTGCACAGGAAACACCCTATCTCATCGCCCTGCGCCGGGAATTCCACCGGCATCCGGAGCTGAGCCTCCGTGAATACCGGACGGCGCAGCGCATCGAGGAGGAGCTGGACCGCTTCGGCATCCCCCATACCCGGATCGGCGAGACCGGCGTGCTGGGCGTGCTCCGCGGCGCCGGATCCGGAAACGGTGTCGTCGCCCTGCGGGCCGACATCGACGCCCTGCCCATCCAGGAGGCCCGCAGTCCGGAATACGCCTCGGAAACACCCGGCGTGATGCACGCCTGCGGTCACGACGCCCACGCCGCCTGCCTGCTGGGTGCTGCGAAGATGCTGGCGGAACACCGGGCGGACTTCGGCGGCGAGATCCGGCTGATCTTCCAGCCGGCCGAGGAGGTCGGCCAGGGTGCAAAGCCCTTTGTGGAGGCCGGGGCCCTGGAGGGCGCCTGCCGGGTCTTTGGCCTCCATGTGGCCTCCGACTTGCCCGCCGGCTCCGTGGGACTGAAGCCGGGGCTGAATAATGCCGCCGTCGACCACTTCCGGATTGCCGTCCACGGGAAATCTGCCCACGTGTCCACACCCCAGCTCGGGGTGGATGCCCTGTACATCGCCAGCCAGATTGTGGTGGCCCTGCAGGGTCTGGTCACGCGGCGCACCGCCGCCGTGGAGCCGGTCATCCTCGGCGTCGGTACCCTGCGGGCCGGAACGACCTACAACGCCCTGGCCGAATTCGCTGTACTGGAGGGAACCACGCGGACGATCTCCCAGGAGACCCGGGAACGGGTTCGCGCCATGGTAGACCAAACCGCTGAGAACATCGCGGCAATCTCCGGCGGAACGGCCGAGGTCGTCTGGACGGATTTCGCCGCGCCCCTCATCAACGATCCGGCCGTGTGCCGGGAGGCGGCGGCGGTGGCGGAGCGGCTCTTTGGCCCCGGTCGTGTCATCACCGACCGGCCTCTGTCCCTGAGCGGCGACAACTTCGCCGAGTTCCAGCTCCACGTCCCGGGGACCTACGCCTATCTGGGCACCGGCAATCCGGCCCTACCTGCCACCATGAGTGCAGGCCACAGTGTCACCTTCGACGTCGACGAGGCCACGCTGCCCCTGGGCGCCGGACTCTACGCCGAATATGCCCTCTCCGCCCTCAGCATGGTCTGACTTCGGTTCCAGCCATTCTTTTTGTCCCTGCCCCGGTTTCCCCCTGCGAAACAGGAGGGCTGTATGCGAACCCTCCGGCGGGCGCCTTCTGCGGCCGGTTGACAGCGGCAGAGCAGCGTGGTAAAATATAATTTAAATTTTCTCAGTGTGAACCGGTTTTTTTCGATATTTTCCTGGAAAAACCACTTTATTTGTTTGCAAGGGGGATGCTTCATGCAGGCACAATTTCAGGCGCTGTTCGAGCAGGTGCGGAACGGAAAATCCGCCTCCCTGACGCTGGAAGCCGGGGAAACGGCCTATATCCGCAATTTCCGGCCGGAGGAACGGCTTATTTTGCTGGGCGGCGGGCACATCGCCCAGCCGCTGTGCCGCTATGCCGCTGATCTGGGCTTCGCCGTGACGGTCGTGGATGACCGCCCTTCCTTCGCGGACCGCACACGGTTCCCGGAGGCACAGGCTGTCCTCTGCGACGCCTTTCCCAGCGCCCTGCAGCACCTCGGGATCGGCGGTGGAGACTATGTGGCCGTCATCACCCGGGGACACCGCCATGACGCAGACTGTCTGCGCGCCATTCTGGCCGGAACCATGCCCCGCTATCTGGGCATGATCGGATCCCGCCGCCGGGTGGCCGGTCTCTTCCAGCTTCTTCAAGAAGAGGGATTTCCCCGCGCTGCCCTCGATCAGATCCACGCGCCGATCGGCCTCGCCATCAACGCCCTGACTACAAAGGAGATCGCCGTCGCCATCGCGGCGGAGCTGATCCAGTGCCGGCGGCAGGATACGCCTCGCCATGCCGGAGGCGCTGCCCTCGTCACCGAGGACGTCGATCTCCCTCTGCTGGAATTCCTGGCGAACGATCCGTCGCCGAAGGCCCTGCTGGTCGTCCTCGAGACTGCCGGTTCCACGCCGGTCAAGTCCGGCGCCATGATGGCCGTGGATCAAACGCTCCGGGGCTTCGGCACCATCGGCGGCGGATGCAGCGAGCACGCCGCCCTGATGGAGGCCCGCCGTCTGATCGGCAGCGGCACGCGGCGCTGTATCACCGTCGACATGAGCAACGATGTGGCGGCGGAGGAGGGCATGGTCTGCGGCGGACAGATGAAGGTTCTGGTGGCAGACCTGACGGGAGGCGCATCCGATGGACTGTAAACAGGACCACTGCGGCGCCTGCTGCGGTGGAATCTGCGGCGGCGGCGGCGAGCTGGTGCTGACGCAGCCGGAGCTGGATCTGCTGCGCCGCCTTGCCCAGATCCCCTTTCTGCCGGTGGCCCGGCGGGCCGACGGAGAGACGCCCGTCTATCTCGAGGGCGGCGCCGACGCCGCGGTGTTCAGCAGCGCCATTCTGGGACTGTACCAAAAGCAGCTCATCGAGCTGGATTATGACATTCCGCTGATCAACTTTGACTACCGGGCTTACGCCCCGTATCCATGCCGGGGCAGCATGGCCCTGACGGCCCGGGGCCAGACGGCAGTGGAGATGCTGGAAATCCAGGGCGTCGACGCCTGACCGGCTTTCCCCAGGATACGAACTGTGTCGGAAATTTCCGCATTTTGCAGTAAGGAGCATCACCATGAACAATCCTCTGCGTTATCAGTTGACTGAATATGACTGCGGCCCCACCTCCATGCTCAACGCCGTGAGCTATCTCTTCCGGCGGGAGGAGATTCCGCCGGAGATCGTGCGCTGTACCACGCTCTACTGCCTGGACTGCTACGGCGCGGACGGCGCCTGCGGCAAGTGCGGCACCTCCTGCATGGCCATGATGTACCTGAGCAACTGGATCAACAGCTTCGGCCAGGCGGGACATCTGCCCATCTCCAGCCGGTATCTGTCCGGACGGGACGTCCACTTTGGGCCGGACAGTCCGCTGCGTGAAACGCTGCTGCAGGGTGGGGCGGCCGTCGTTCGTGTCGACCTCGAGGGCTGGCACTATGTCCTTCTGACCGATCTCCGGGACGAGCAGGTCTGCCTCTTCGACCCTTACTACCGGCCGGAGCCCTTTGCCGACCCGGTACTGCAGATGGTCGCCGATCATCCCACCGCCTACAACCGCATCATCCCTGTCAACTATATGGAACGGGAGACGCAGGAGGTCTATGCCTTCGGTCCCGTGGCCGGGCGGGAAGCGGTGCTTTTATTCCATGAGCAGGCCGCACATTCCGCTCCATGACATACGATTGCTCCATTCCGGGAGGCCGTCTCTGCTGAGGCGGCCTCCCTTTTTGCGCCCGCCGGGGCTTGACAACCGGGAAATCTGTGCTATAATGTCCCAAAAGTTATCGACGATAACTTTTTAAGAATTTGTAAACTGCTATGGAGGTACGGATATGGTATTCGAAGCTGTTGCAAAGGTCATCGCGGAGCGCACGGACTGCGCCGCCGAAGACGTAAAGAGAGAGAACACGTTCAAGGAGCTGTCCATCGATTCCCTGGATACCGTGGAGCTGCTGATGAACCTGGAGGATGCCCTGGGCATCGAGATTGAGCTGAATCAAAAGGTGGAGACCGTCGGCGATCTCGTGACCTACATCGAAGAGAACTGCATGGGGTAAGGCCATGATGCAATCCGTTTTGTGTGAGATGCTGGGCATCCGCTATCCGGTGTTCCAGGGCGGCATGGCCTGGGTAGCCGACGGCAAGCTGGCCGCCGCCGTCTCCGAGGGCGGCGGACTCGGTATCATTGGGGCAGGCAACGCCCCGGCCAGCTATGTGCGGGAGCAGATTCGCGTGGTGCGCAGCCAGACGGACAAGCCCTTCGGCGTCAACATCATGCTGCTGAGTCCCTTTGCCGACGAGGTTGCCCAGACAGTCGCCGAGGAGAAGGTCGCCGTCGTGACAACCGGGGCGGGCAACCCGTCCAGGTATATGGATCTCTGGAAATCCGCTGGGATCAAAGTCATCCCGGTGGTGCCCTCCGTGGCCATGGCGAAGCTGATGACCCGGTTGGGCGCTTCCGCTGTCATCGCCGAGGGCGGCGAGAGCGGCGGTCATGTGGGCGAGCTGACCACCATGGTACTGGTACCGCTGATCTGTGACGCCACCGACCTGCCCGTCATCGCCGCCGGCGGCATTGCCGACGGACGGGGCGTGGCGGCGGCCATGATGCTGGGCGCCTGCGGCGTGCAGATGGGCACGCGGTTCCTGAGCGCCGCTGAGTGCGGCATCCACCCGGTCTACAAGGAGAAGATTCTCAAAGCCGGCGACCTCTGCACCATGGTCACGGGCAAACGGCTGGGCCATCCGGTGCGGAGCCTGCGCACGGCCTTTGCCCGGGACTATTCCAGGGCCGAATATGGCGGAATGCCAGACGATGAACTGGAGGCCCTGGGCGTCGGCGCACTGCGGAAGGCCGTCCAGGAGGGCGACCTGCAGAAGGGCTGCTTCCTCTCCGGACAGGTTGCCGCCATGGTGCATCAGGAACAGCCTGCGGCGGAGATCGTCCGCTCCGTCATAGAGGAAGCCGAGCCGCTGCTGCTGGGGGCGTCAAAATGGGTCAGATAGCCTTTGTTTTCCCTGGTCAGGGCGCCCAGTACGCCGGTATGGGCCGGGAACTGTCCGAATGCTCGCCTGCGGCGGCGGAGGTGTTCCGACTGGCCGATGAACTGCGGCCCGAAACCGCGGCCCAGTGCTTCGACGGCCCCGAGGCGGCCCTGCGGGAGACGGCGAACACCCAGCCCTGCCTGTTCACAGCGGAGCTGGCGGCAGCAGCCGCCCTGCGCGAGGCAGGCATCCACCCGGATATGGCCGCCGGATTCTCCCTGGGCGAGCTGGCGGCCCTGACCGTCACGGGCGCGGCGGATTTTGCCACGGGCTTTTCTCTGGTCTGCCGGCGCGGTGCGCTGATGCAGCAGGCGGCGGAGGAACACCCCGCTGCCATGGCCGCCGTGGTGCGGCTGGACAACGAGACGGTCGGGCGGCTCTGCGCCGGTTTCGACGGCGTCTATCCCGTCAACTACAACTGCCCCGGTCAGGTGGCCGTGGCAGGAAAAAAGGATCAGATGGCGGCCTTTTCCGCTGCTGTCAAAGCCGCCGGAGGCCGGGCTATCCCCCTGAAGGTCAGCGGCGGCTTCCACTCACCCTTTATGGCCCGGGCAGCGGAGCAGTTTGCGGCCATTCTGGAAACCGCAGCGCTCCGGCAGCCGGAGATCCCACTCTATTCCAACTGCACCGGCCTGCCCTACGGCTCGGAGCTGCGGCCTTTGCTGGCGAAACA
>CAMGPO010000083.1 GCA_946060825.1 uncultured Clostridia bacterium
GGAGATGGAGCCGCTGACGGAGCGCTATCCCCGGATGCTGGCGTCCCTCGACCGCTGTCCGCCCCTGCCCGACGAAATCGAGGCCGAGCGGATCCTCCAATACTTCCTCTACAAATATTTCCTGCAGGCTGCCTACGACGGGAAGCTGCTGAAAAAAGTCCAGCTCGCAGCGTCGTCCCTGCTGCTCTGCGGGGCGCTCTTCGCGGCCTTCCCACCGGAAAGCCGGGAGGCGGAGATCGATCTGCTCCACCTCTACAGCCGGGAGCTGGAACACTCGGAGCCGAACCTCGACTGCTTTTCCCGCTGGGCGGGCCGCCGCCGGCAGAAGCTGCTCTGCGCCCTCCTGCTCCGTCCCTGACAAAAAAAGACAGCCGCCGCAGCGGCTGTCTTTTTCTTTGCTCAGAGGTCGATGGTGGAGACCTCCATGGTGATCTCCTCGAGGACGTCCAACAGGGCGCGGACGGTATCGAGGGCCGTGAAGATCGTCACGCCGTTTTCCACGGCGCACTGACGGATCTCATGGCCGTCGGAGAACACGCCCGGACCGGAGGTGTAGTCCCGGGTGTTGATGACGTAGCTGACGTAGCCCTGGCGGATGGAATCGAGAATTTCCTCGCTGTGCTCGCTGACCTTTTTCTTGACCCGGGTGCGGATGCCGTGTTCCCGGAGGAAGGCGGCGGTGCCGGAGGTGGCCTCCAGATTGAAGCCCAGGTTGTAGAACCGGCGGATCAGAGGCAGGGCCTCCTCCTTGTCCTTGTCGGCGATGGTGACAAAGACCGTACCGTAGTTGACGACCTGGGTACCCGAGGCCTGAAGGGCCTTGTAGAGAGCGCGGGTCATCTTTCGGTCGTAGCCGATGGCCTCACCGGTGGACTTCATCTCCGGGGACAGGTAGGCGTCCAGGCCCCGCAGCTTCGAGAAGGAGAAGGCCGGAACCTTGACGTACCACCGCTCCTTTTCCTTCGGGTAGAGGCAGGTGATGCCCTGCTCTCTCAAAGAGACGCCGAGGATGGCCAGGGTGCCGATGTCGGCCAGGCAGTAGCCCGTGGCCTTGGAGAGGAAGGGCACCGTCCGGGAGGAACGGGGATTGACCTCGATGATATAGACGTCCTCGTTGTGGTCGACGATGAACTGAATGTTGAACAGGCCGACGATGCCGATGCCGAGGCCCAGGCGCCTGGTGTAGTCGAGAATCGTGTCCTTGACCTTCTGGCTCAGGCTGAAGGAGGGATAGACGCTGATGGAGTCGCCGGAGTGGACGCCGGTGCGCTCGACCAGCTCCATGATACCGGGGACAAAGACGTCGGTGCCGTCGCAGACGGCGTCGACCTCGACCTCCTTGCCGGAGATGTAGCGGTCGACAAGGACGGGCTTGTCCTGATCGATCTCCACGGCAGTCTTGAGATAGTGGC
Organism: uncultured Clostridia bacterium; assembly: GCA_946060825.1. GTDB lineage: Bacteria > Bacillota > Clostridia > Oscillospirales > Oscillospiraceae > RGIG3159. Next base: position 1,413 of record CAMGPO010000083.1, read on the forward strand.
GGAGCTGTTCTTCACTGGCGACGATCTGCATGGCCCGGCCGCCGAGGACGAAGGAGGGACGCACCAGCACCGGATAGCCGATCTTCGCCGCAGCGGCGACGCCGTCCTCGATGTTGGTGACGGCCCGGCCCTTGGGCTGGGGAATGTTCAGGGACTTGAGCACCTGCTCAAAGGCCTCGCGGTTCTCGGCCCGCTCGATGGCGTCGCAGTCGGTGCCGATGAGCTTGACGCCGTGGGCCCGCAGGGGCTCAGCCAGATTGATGGCCGTCTGGCCGCCCAGGGAGGCGATGACGCCCTCGGGCTGCTCCAGCTCCACGATGCTCAGCACGTCCTCGACGGTCAGAGGCTCGAAGTAGAGCTTGTCGGAGCAGGTGTAGTCGGTGGAGACGGTCTCCGGGTTGTTGTTGACGATGATGGCTTCATAGCCGGCGGCCTTGATGGTCATGACAGCGTGGACGGTGGAATAGTCGAACTCGACGCCCTGGCCGATGCGGATGGGGCCGGAGCCGAGGACGAGGATCTTTCGCTTGTCGGAGACGACAGACTCGTTTTCTTCGGCGTAGGTGGAGTAGAAATAGGGAATGTAGGAGTCGAACTCGGAGGCGCAGGTGTCGATCATCTTATAGACCGGCCGGATGCCGGACTCCCGGCGAAGGTCGAGAATCTCGTCCTCGGTGCAGCCCCAGAGGTCGCCGACGGCCCGGTCGCAGAAGCCGTACTTCTTCAGCTCTCGCAGGGTGGCCATATCGCCGGGATGGGCCGCGCCGTCCCGCTCCAGCAGGATGATGTGGCGCAGTTTGTCGAGGAAGAAGAGGTCGATGCCCGTGGCGGCGGCGAGGACGTCCAGATCGGCGTCCCGGCGCAGCAGCTCGGCGAGAGCATAGATGCGGTCGTCGGTGCCCGTGGGGATGTAGGCCAGCAGCTCCTCCGTGGACAGGTTGTCAAACTTCTTCATGTGGAGGTGGTAGACGCCGGTTTCGAGGGAGCGGATGGCCTTGAGCAGGCTCTCCTCAAAGGTGCGGCCGATGCTCATGGCCTCGCCGGTGGCCTTCATCTGGGTGGAGAGGCGGTTGTTGGCGTCGGCGAACTTGTCGAAGGGGAAGCGGGGCATCTTGGTGACGACGTAGTCGAGGGCCGGCTCGAAGCTGGCCGGGGTGTTGGCGATGGGGATCTCGTCGAGGGTCATGCCCACGGCGATCTTGGCCGAGACCCGCGCGATGGGATAGCCGCTGGCCTTGGAGGCCAGAGCCGAGGAACGGGAGACGCGGGGGTTGACCTCGATCAGATAGTAGCGGAAGGACTGGGGATCCAGGGCGAACTGGACGTTGCAGCCGCCCTCGATGCCAAGGGCGCGGATCAGCTTGAGGGCGCTGCTCCGCAGGAGCTGGTACTCCTTGTTGGTCAGGGTCTGGCTGGGGCAGACGACGATGGAGTCACCGGTATGGATGCCCACGGGGTCGAGGTTCTCCATGTTGCAGATGGCGATGGCCGTGTCGTTGCGGTCGCGGATGACCTCGTACTCGATCTCCTTGTAGCCCTTGATGCTCTTTTCGACAAGAACCTGATGGACGGGCGAGAGCTTGAGGGCGTTCTTCATCAGGAAGCGGAACTCCTCCTCGTTGTCGGCGAAGCCGCCACCGGTGCCGCCGAGGGTGAAAGCGGGACGGAGCACCACGGGATAGCCGATCTCTTCGGCGGCCTGCAGGCCCTCCTCCATGGAGCAGGCGATCTGAGAGGGCAGCACCGGCTCGCCGATGGCGGTGCACAGCTCCTTGAACAGTTCCCGGTCCTCGGCCTTCTCGATGGAGGCGCTGGGGGTGCCCAGCAGCTCGACCTGGCATTCCCGCAGGATGCCCTTGCGCTCCAGCTGCATGGCGAGGTTCAGGCCGGTTTGGCCGCCGATACCGGGGACGATGGCGTCGGGCCGCTCATAGCGGACGATCTTGGCGACGTATTCGAGGGTCAGGGGCTCCATGTAGACCTTGTCGGCGATGGCCTTGTCGGTCATGATGGTGGCGGGGTTGGAGTTGACGAGGACGACCTCGTAGCCCTCCTCCCGCAGGGCCAGGCAGGCCTGGGTGCCGGCGTAGTCGAACTCGGCGGCCTGGCCGATGACAATGGGGCCGGAGCCGATGACCATGATTTTGTGGATGTCAGTTCTTTTCGGCATGGCGGCGTTCCTCCTCCATCAGATGCAGAAATTCATCGAACAGGTAGGCGCTGTCCTGGGGACCAGGGGCGCTCTCGGGGTGATACTGGACGGAAAAGACCCGGTCGGCTTCGCACCGGATGCCCTCGACGGTGCCGTCCAGCAGGTTCCGGTGGGTGACCTCCAATCCGGTGCCGGCGAGGCTTTCCTCGTCCACGGCGTAGCTGTGGTTCTGGGAGGTGATCTCCACCTTGCCGGTCAGCAGGTTCTTGACCGGGTGGTTGCCGCCCCGGTGGCCGAATTTGAGCTTATAGGTGGTGGCTCCATAGGACAGGGCGATCATCTGGTGGCCCAGGCAGATGCCGAAGATGGGCAGCTTCCCCCGCAGATTCCGGACCAGCTCGATGACCGGCCGGACGTCCTCCGGGTTGCCGGGGCCGTTGGAGAGGAACAGGCCGTCGGGCTTCAGGGCCAGCACCTGCTCGGCAGTGGTGTTGTAGGGCACCACGGTCAGGTTGCAGCCCTTCTGGTTCAGGGAGCGGAGGATGTTCAGCTTCATGCCGCAGTCCACGGCGACGACGTGGAAGCGGTGGTTGGCGGTCTGGGAGCGCCAGGGCTTGCGGCAGCTCACCCGGCGGACGGCGTCGGTCGGCAGGGGCGTGCTGCGCAGGATGCGGAGGCCCTCCTCGAGGGGCATGGCGGCGTTCGTCAACAGGCCCCGGCGGCTGCCGAGATCGCGGATGCTCCGATTCAGGCGGCGGGTGTCCACGCCCTCGATGCCAGGAATGTCATAGTCCTCCAGGATCTCCGAGAGGGTCTTGGTGCAGCGGAAGTTGGAGGGGTGGTCGTTGTACTCGCCTACGATGAGGCCGCCGATGGTTGGAAATCTCGTCTCAAAGTCCTCGTCGGCGATGCCGTAGTTGCCGATCAGAGGGTAGGTCATGACGACGGCCTGGTCGGTGTAGGAGGGGTCGGAGACGATCTCCTGATAGCCAACCATGGAGGTGTTGAAGACGACCTCGCAGACGCTGCTCCGGCGGCTGCCGAAGCCGTAGCCGTAGTAGACGCTGCCGTCCTCCAGAATGAGTTTGCGGTCAAATGCTCTTGCCATGTTGAATTCCTCCGCAGAAAAGTTCAGGATGTTCAGACAAAAAAACGGCTTCCTGCCCGCGTCAGACACGGGACGGAAGCCGGAAAATGGAGACGGAAACAGCGCCGGACGCACCGAAACCGGGTGCGCCAAGGGTCCAAACCGGAGTGGTATTCATGCCGTTTCCCTTCCTTTCCTGGGGACGGCAGAGAAAAACAGCCCTGCGGCGACCGCAAGACTGCGCAATGCGGAGACAGCCATCGCTGTCCCTGCCCTGTTCATGCCCTCTTGCCGGTCTCTCTGTACCGTCCTTAAAGATCGACCCGATTATACAATTCCGTACCGGAAATGTCAAGCCGGAAATTTTCTTTACAGCCATCGCTCCAGCGCCCGGAACCGGGCCACGATATCCTCTGCGGCCGTACCCTTCAGGTAGACATAATTAAACTCCCGCACGATGGGCATACCCCGGATCGTGAAGGTGGCGAGGCCCGGGCTGCTCTTGGCCACGGCCTCGTAGACGAAGGAGATGCCCACGCCCCGGGCCGCCAGGTCGCAGATCACCGGCGCGCTGCTGACGCCGACGGTGCGGTGGAAGCGCTCCGTCGTGTAGCCCAGGGCCTGCAGGGCTTCCTCGAGGATGACCCGGGTGCCGGAGCCTGGTTCCCGCAGCAGCAGCGTCTCGCCGAACATCGATTCGAGGTCGGCCTCGGCCCCTGCCAGGGGATGCTCCCGGGCGCAAATACCCACAAAAGGCTCATGCCGCAAGAGGCAGTGGCCGTAAATCTGCTTGTCAAAATGGCCTTCGATCAGAGCGAAGTCCAGCTCCCCCCGCTGCAGCTGCGCCAGCAGGGCGCGGGTGTTGTCCACAGTCAGGGTCAGGGTCGTCTCCGGATCCTCCAGCGCCTTCGCCAGCATCCCGCCGATCACATAGTTGCCGATGGACTTGGTTGCCCCGATCCGCAGGGGCTGGGCCGGCAGGCGGCCGACCTCCTGCAGGAAGCGCTGCTCGTTGTAGAGCATCGACCGGGCGTAGACCGCCAGCTTCTCCGCCGCTGCCGTCCGGTGCAGCCGCCGTCCGTCGTAGTGGAACAGGCTGCAGCCGTACTCGTTCTCGAGGGCATGGATGTGCTGGGTCACCGCCGGCTGGGTCAGATTCAGGGCACTTGCGGCAGCCCGGTAGTTCATGGTATCATAGAGCTTGAGAAAGGTCTTGAGCTTGTAGTCCATCATGGCGATCACCTATTATCTTTTATTATCAATCGATTTTAACTGATAATT
>CAMGPO010000084.1 GCA_946060825.1 uncultured Clostridia bacterium
ATTTGGGCGTCTTCCAGCATCGCAGGCACCTTCCTATCTGAAATGACGTAAAATGCTTCGGTTGGTTCCCCTCCAGTATAGCGTTTTTTTGCCGATTGTTCAATCCCGGATTCCTTGCGCGCGGACGGAAAGTATGCTATATTTACATCAGAGGTGAATTACGATGAAAATTGGCATGATCGTCGCCATTCCGGAGGAAATCGACGCTTTATTCCGGAACTGCGGCGCGCCCCTGGGCATGGAAGAAGCCCCGGGCTACACCATTTACTGCTACGAGATCAGCGGCAACACCGTCTATGTGGCCGGCAGCGGCGCGGGAGAAATCGCCGCCTCCGCCACGGCCCAGTACCTCATCACGAAGTACGGAGCGGAGCTGCTGGTCAATTTCGGCGTCTGCGGCGGCCTGACCACCGACATGGGATTGCAGCGCACCGTCGTGGTGAAAAAGGCCGTCCACTACGACTTTGACGCCTCGCCCTTTGACGGCTCCATGCCCGGCCAGTATCTGGCCTACCCCGACGTCTACATTCCCGCTACAGCGGCGCTGGTGCAACAGGCCTGCGCAGCAGAGCAGGGCCTGAAGCCGGTCATCTGTGCCTCGGCGGACAAATTCGTCGTGGATCCGGCCATCAAGGCCGACCTGCACAACCGCTTCGGCGCCGAGATCTGCGAGATGGAAGCCGCCGGTATCCTGCTGACTGCCAACCGGAATCAAGTGCCCGTTCTGCTCATCAAGGGCGTCAGCGACAGCGTCACCGGCGGCGCCGAGGAATTCGCCGCCATGGTGCATGAGTCCGCCGCCGTCTGCGTCCGGATCCTGCTGAACATCCTTTCCGAGTTTTGACAACGAAGAAATCCGCCTTTGTCAGATTTGGATAAAGGCGGGTTTTATCAGCGGACGCTGATCTCAGCGTTCAGGAGTCTAAAATCAGTGGTGGCCGCTTCCTCCATCAGCGCCAGCAGCTCTGACGGCGAAGCTGTCACATAGACGCCGTAAATTTGAACACCTTCCGCTTCCACCTCGTCGAGAATATACCCGTAGTCGGCATAGCCGCCGGCATTCAGCAGCTCCACCAGATCGGGATGGGCGTTCATCAGCCGCAGCGTACTCCGGAAGTGTTCCTCATACAGCGCCGCTTCGCTCTCGATGCCGTCCTCCCAGTCGATCTCCAGCGCCGGATAGATCTTATTTGCCGCCTCTCCGAAGCCGGCGCCCTGACTCTGGAGCAGCGCTCCGGTCGGCACGCTGGAAGAGCACATCACGCCGGCCCACCAGAAGGTCACCTCCGGATGCCGGTCCCGCAATTCCAGCAGCTCCTCCATGGTCAGATCTTCACCGAAGGAGACGGCGGCGGTGACATTGACGTAATCCGGCAGAGCTGCGACCTTTTCGAGTGCAGATTCCGTCTGTTCGTCCTGTCCGTCCGCCCGGGTGCAGCGCCCGTCCCAGGCGAAGAGGTTGACCGTTGGGACGTAGCCGTCCCGGAGATAGTCACCGGAAAACGTCAGCTCGCCTTTATTCAGCTCCGCGTCCACAAAGCTGTAGCCGTTGACCGGGTTGAAGAGGTGCAGGCTGACCGTGTAGCGGCCGATGCCGGTACGCTCTGTGTAGGAGCCGAAGTAGCCTGCGCCCGGGTGATGCAGCTCCATCTGGTATTTCATCAGGAGGTCAAAGTCGGAGATGCCCTCGCAGATCGTCGACTGCTCCGGGTCAAAATAGAAAGCGTCAAAGAGCGGCAGGATGCCCCAGTTTGCCAGCAGCAGCAAAACGACCACAAGCGCCGCAGCCGCCAGGATCAGGCGGCTGTTTCTGCGCCGCAGGGATTTGCGAATTCTCCGCAATGGCTCGTCCGAAGTCTCCTCCGGCTCCGGCAGCGGTTCCATTTGTTCCAGCTCATATTCCGCGATCAGGCGGCTCTTTTCCAGCTCCGCTTCCACCAGGGCCTGCTCTTCCGGCGACGCCGTACCGGCCCGGTAATGTTCCATCGCTTCACGAAATTCCATAGCCTTCCTCCTCCATCTTCTTCCGCAGCCGGCCTCTCGCCCGGCAAAGACCTGTGCGGACGGCTCCCTCGCTGCCGCCCACCGCAGCGGCAATCTCCCGGATCGACAGGCCGGAAAAATAGAACAGCGTCAGCAGCTCCCGATCCCGCAGCGGCAGGGTTTCGATGCAGCGGTAGAGCGCCTCGTTCCGCTCCTGTTCCAAAACCGCGTGCTCCGGCGTCCGGTCTGTGTACGGCTCCGGCGGGTCATGCTCCCGGTGGGACTCCCGGCGCAGATGATCCAGCCAGAGGTTGCGGCAGACCCGCAGCAGCCAGAACCGAAAGCCGGTGTGGGCCTCCGGGAAGGACAGGTAGGCCTTGACAAAGGCTTCGGCAACCAAGTCCTCCGCGAGAGCTGGGTCGCGGCAGAGGGCCAGAACGTAGAGCCAGGCCGCCCGGTAATGCTCATGGTAGAGCTGTTCCAGTATGTCCCGTTCCATCCGCTGTCCCTCCCCTCTCTGTCATCATAACGCAGGAGAAAGAAAAAGGTTACAGGAATTTTGAAAAATCAGGAAATTTCTTCAATATGACTCACGTAGTCCAGGGTTCCGAGGGCTTCGATGATCTCCTGATGGGATTTATACTGCTTTAGTTCTTCTTTCGTGATGGTCAGCGAAATAGAGAATACGCTCAGACCGGAGGTAACATAGGCCGGGTTGGACTCGATATCGTCAATGATGAGGCCGAGGCGGCGGAGAGTCGTGATGAAGTCCCGGAGGCTGTAGCGGTCGATCAGCTCCAAATGGATCTCAAAGTGGTTGGAGCGGTTCTTGAGGTAGGCCTCCAGGGGCGGCAGCATGGAGATGCTGCAGAGCAGGGCCGCAAAGCCGACGGCTGCGGCGGTATAGAATCCGGCGCCCAGGGCAAGGCCAACGATGCAGCAACTCCACAGGCCCACAGAGGTGGTCAGTCCCTTGATCTGCCGCTTGGAACTGTAGAGGATTGAGGAGGAGCTGATGATGGCGATGCCGATCGCCGTCGCCGCGGAGATCAGTGCAAAGGGCGCTCCGAAGGAGGTCATGAGAAAGACGTCCAGAAGCATGGCCAGCGCAGAAGCAAGGGACACAAGGATGAAAGTCCGGAGGCCGGCAGAGTGGCGCTTATTGGCGCGCTCCCAGCCGATCAGGGCGGCGAACAGCAGCGCCAACCCGAGACGAAGCAAAACCGACGGCAGGGTGATTTCAGAGGCCCACATTCCAAGGGCACGGGCGATGGGATCCTGCAATTTCATGAGAACACCTCCATAAACTCAATAGGCAAAATGACCGGGACGGGTACGGAGCGCAAAGCCGAGATTTTCCGACTGCTCGTCGGCGGCGCTCTGGAAGGCACACTCTTCCTCGGACATCCACTCCTTTGGACGGGCCGGCAGCTCCCGCTGGATCTGCTGGATGCGGTCGATGAGAATCTCCACCGCAGGACGGAGCTGGCCGCTCTCCGTCACCTCCGCCACCTCGGTCAAATCCTCCAGTTTGTCGGAATAGGAGGGGGAGAGGTACAGGGCCAGCTTGGCACAGACCGGGCCGATCATCTCGTAGAGCACACTGGACGCCAGAATGATGGTCTGCAAGTCCGTGCCGAGCCCTTCTCCCAGCACACGGGCGCACATGGCGGCAAGGCCGATGGCCACGCCGGCCTGCGGCACCAGTGCCAGGCCGAGATAGTTGCGGACCGACGCATCCTTTTTTGTGATCAGGCAGCCGAGATAAGCGCCGCCGTATTTTCCGAGGATGCGGAGGATAAAGTAGATGACGCTGATTCGGATCAGCGGAACGCCCTGGACGGCGCTGTTCGGAGAAAACAGGGCTTCCAGCCGGAAGTTGAGTCCCGAGCGGACGAAGAACAGCAGAAGGATGGGCGGCGAGAAATAGTTGAGCTGCTTGAACAGCTTGTCGTCATCGGAGACGTTGACATAAACCGTTCCCATGGACATACAACCCAGAAGCGGCGAGACGCCGAGATAGGAGCAGACGCCGCAGAAGAGAAACAGTAGGCCGACTGCGATGATCAGGCGGTTATCGGTGGAGTGCTTCCGGCCCATAGAAAACTTCAGCAGCAGACCGAACAGCCCGCCGAGCAGCAAGACGCCGAGATTGATAAGGATCGGCAGCACGATCATTTGAAAACTGTTCCCGCCCGCATTACCAGAAATATGGGAGAGGGCGACGGAAATCGCGATGCTGTAGGCCACCAGACCGATCACGTCATCCAGGGCCACCACCTGAAGCAGCGTGTCGACGAGATCGCCGTGGGCGCGGGTCTGGCGGATCGTCATCAGCGTGGAAGCAGGGGCTGTAGCGGCAGCCAGGGCAGCCAGCGTGATGGAAAAGGCCATGCCGAGCTTCATCACGAAGTAGGTGGCAACGAACACCACGACGGAAGCCATACAGGCCTCCAGCACGGTGATCACCAGAACTTTAACCCCGTTGCTTTTCAGCGTGGACATCCGGAAGAACTCCCCCGCGCTGAACGCGATAAACGCAAGAGCGATGTCCGAGAGAAAATCCATCCCCTCAATGATCTGGGCCGGGATCAGCTTCAGACAGTAGGGGCCGAGCAGAATACCGGCCAGAATATACCCCGTCACATTGGGCAGCTTTGCCAGCTTGGTCAGCCGGGTCATCAGATAGCCGCCAAAGAGCATCAGCGAGACGGAGACGATGACAGTCGTCGGAGACATCATAATCACACCATTCCTTTCCTGGTTGGCTGCGAGGTGGTACCGTCCTTGCATTTCCTTATGTCTCATGATATACTGGATTTAACATAAATTTCAAATTGATTTCATTTTACGTCTTATAAATTTGGTTTATAATGGGAGGTGGACCAATGATCGACGTAAGGGTAGATACTCTCCTGGCCGTGGCGGAGAAAAAGAGCTTCACGAAAGCAGCCGCCGTTCTTTCCCTGACGCAGCCAGCCGTCAGCCACCAGGTCAGCCAGCTGGAAAAGGAGATCGGAACCAAAATCTTTATCCGGGGGAAAAATGAGCTTCAGCTCACAGCTTCCGGGAAAATCGTCATAAAATACGCCAGAAGAATGAAGGCCCTCAACGAGAGTCTTCTGGAAGAGGTGGCGGAGGCGGGCCGTTCTCTGACGCGGCTCCGCATCGGCATCACCCACACGTCGGAGAGCAATGAAGTGGCCGAAGCTCTGGCCCGGTACAGCAGCGAGAACCCGGGCATTGCGATAACGATCATTACTGACACCACAAAAAATCTTTATGATATGCTTGACAGTTATGAACTGGACTTGGCCATTGTCGATGAGCGGCCCAATAAGCCGGAGTTCAGCTCGCTCATGCTGGACACCGACTATCTGGTCTGCGTCATGGCCTGTGAAAATCCACTGGCAAAGAAATCGATGGTCACGCTGACCGACCTGCGGCGGGAAAAGCTGATCCTGCGCCTCCCCAAATCCGAGACGCGGAACCTCTTCAAGTCCCACCTGCTCAGCATCCATGAGAGCCTTGACAACTTCAATGTGATTCTTGAGGTCGACAACATCGCCACCATCAAAGACTGCATCCGGAAGGATCTCGGCATCTCCGTCCTCGCCAGAAGCGCCTGCATGGACGAGCTGCGCAAGGGAAAGATCGCGGCTCTGCCCATTGAAAATCTCAGCATGGCCCGGGAGACAAACATTGTCTACCACAAGGACTTCCCCTATCCGGACATTCTGCATGTGATACTGGCCATCTATCAAAGTACGACGGCAAAATAAAACATCACCGGGAAGCGATGCTTCCCGGTGTTTTTTACAGATGAAGGATCTCCCGGATACCCCAGGCAACGCCGTCCTCGTCGTTGGAGCAGGTGACAAAATCGGCGGCGGA
>CAMGPO010000085.1 GCA_946060825.1 uncultured Clostridia bacterium
TGGGACTCCGATCTCAATAGCCGGGCTTGCCCAGAAGATGGAACATATTCTTCTTGTAGGCCTCGACGCCGGGCTGGTTGAAGGGGTTGACGCCGGAGATATAGGCGGAAACGCCGCAGGCAAACTCGAAGAAGTAGATCAGCTCGCCGCAGTTCTCCTCGTCAATGCGGTCGAAGTGAAGGATGGTGACGGGCACGCCGCCGTCCTGATGGGCCTGGGCCGTGGCTTCCATGGCCTTCTGGTTGATGTAGTGCAGCTCCTTCTCGGCCAGATAGTTCAGGCCCTCGGGGTTGCCCTCGACATAGGGGACGGTCATGCTGGTGCGGCACTCGTCAAAGGCCACGACGGTCTCCTGCAGGTTGCGGATGCCCTCCTGGATATACTGGCCCATGGAGTGCAGGTCGGCGGTCAGGTCGACGGAGGCCGGGAAGATGCCGACGCCGTCCTTGCCCTCGGATTCGCCGTAGAGCTGCTTCCACCACTCGGCCATAAACCGGAAGCAGGGCTCGTAGCAGGCGAGGATCTCGGTGGTCTTGCCGCCGGCATAGAGGTTCTGGCGGTTCATGGCATAGAGCAGGGCCATGTTGTTCTCATCGGGAACCAGGCACTGCTCGCGCTGCTTCGCGGCGCCGGCCATCAGCTTCTCGATGTCGATGCCGGCCACGGCGATGGGCAGCAGACCCACGGCGGTCAGGACGCTGTAGCGGCCGCCGACGTTGTCGGGCACCACGAAGGTCTCATAGCCCTCGGCGTCGGCCATGGACTTGAGCGCGCCGCGGGCTTTGTCGGTGGTGGCGTAGATACGGCCCTTCGCGCCTTCCTTGCCGTACTTCTCCTCCAGCATGGCCTTGAAGATACGGAAGGCGACGGCCGGCTCGGTGGTGGTGCCGGACTTGGAGATGACGTTGACGGAGAAGTCGCGGTCGCCGATCAGAGTGATGATCTCACTGACGTTGTCGGCAGACAGGCTGTTGCCGGCGAAGTAGATCTCCGGGGTCTCCTTCGGCAGAAGGTTATAGTTGTTGGAACGCAGCATTTCGATGACGGCGCGGGCGCCCAGATAGGAGCCGCCGATGCCGATGACGACCAGGACCTTGGACTGGGCCTGGATCTTTTTGGCAGCAGCCTGAATGCGGACGAACTCGTCCTTGTCGTAGTCCACGGGCAGGTTGACCCAGCCCAGGAAGTCGTTGCCGGCGCCGGTGCCCTCCACCAGCGTCTGATGGGCGGCTTTGGCTTTTTCCAGATCTGCGGCGGACAGGAACTCCGCGGCGCGGCTTGCATCGATTTTAATCATAATGTGTTCCCCTTTCCCACGTTTCGGCACAAAGGCCGTTTTTTCTTAAAATAACTATAACACGTTTTGCTGTAAAAGAAAAGGCAAAACCGAAAACGTTTCCAACTTTGGCTTTTTATCCAAAAATCGGAGGTCCGGCCCGGCCAAAATGATTGACTTTCCAGATTTTGTCCTTTTTTTCCGTTTTCCCGTTTCAGTTTATCAAACAGCGTGGAAAAATGCAACGGCTGCGTACTTGCATTTACGAAAAAAAAGTGGTAACCTTTTGCAGTAGCACATTAAAAGGATGGTTTCAGATGAGAAACGGATACCATATTATCGACGCACACACCCATATTTATCCCGATAAAATCGCCCGCAAGGCCGCCGCCCACATTGGCGAATTCTATGACGGTCTGGGCTTCTGCGGCGGCGACGTCGCCTCTTTGCTGCGGCTGATGGACGAGCAGGGCATTGACCTCTCCGTTGTCAACTCCGCCGCCATGACGCCCCATCAGGTGGAGTCCATCAACCGTTTTCTTCTGGAGTCCGCCGAGGCCCACCCGGACCGCTTCATCCCCATGGGCACCATGCACCCCGACAGCACCCACGAGGAGCAGGAGCGCCACGTCCAGTTCCTGACGGATCACCAGATGCACGGCATCAAGATCCATCCCGATATGCTGGCCATGCCCCTGGACGACCCGAAGCTGCGCCACATCTACGGTCTCTGCCAGGAGGCGGGCCTGCCGGTCCTGCTCCACACCGGCGACAGCCGCTATGATTACACCAACCCCAACCGCCTCGAGCCGGTGGTCCGGGACTTCCCCCGGCTGACCATCATCGGCGGCCACTTCGCCGGCCGGGAGTTCTACCGCGAGGCGGCGGACCGGCTGCACTCCTATCCCAACCTCTTCGCCGACTGTTCCTCCTCCTTCTCCTGGCTCGGGAAGGACGAGGCCCTCTACTGCATCCGGACCTTCACCGCCGACCACATCATGTTCGGCACCGACCATCCGATGTTCCGCCCGAACTTCGACCTCGACTACCTCTTCTCCCTGCCCCTCACCCACGAGGAGCTGGAGAAAATCCTCAGCGAGACGGCCCAGAAGGTCTTTGGATTCACGGCTCCCTGGAAAAAACCGGCGGCTGCGGAAAATAATTCTTGACCTTCCCCCGGCTGGAAGGTGTAGCATAGGGCCAGAAGGAGGGATTTCCATGCTTCGTATCGAGCATCTGACCAAGGTCTACGGCGACAAGAAGGCCGTGGACGATCTGACCCTGCACATCGCCCCCGGCGAAATCTACGGCTTCATCGGCCACAACGGCGCCGGCAAGACCACTACCATCAAATCCTGCTGCGGCATCCTGCAGTTCGACCACGGCGAAATCGCCGTGGACGGCGTCTCCCTGAAGCGGGACCCCATCGAATGCAAGCGGCGGCTGGCCTACATCCCCGACAACCCGGACCTCTACGAGTTCCTGTCGGGCATCCGCTACCTCAACTTCATCGCCGATATCTACGGCGTCTCTGCGTCGGACCGGGCGGCCCGCATCCGCCGCTACGGCGACCTGCTGGAGCTGACCGGCGACCTGGCCCAACCCGTCTCGGCCTACTCCCACGGCATGAAGCAGAAGCTGGCCATCATCGCCGCCTGGCTTCACGACCCGCGCCTCATCATTATGGACGAGCCCTTCGTGGGCCTGGACCCCAAGGCGTCCCACACGCTCAAGGTCATGATGCGCGAGCACTGCGACCGGGGCGGGGCCATCTTCTTCTCGACCCACGTGCTGGAGGTCGCGGAGAAGCTCTGCGACCGGGTCGCCATCATCAAGAGCGGCCGCCTCGTCAAGGCCGGCACCATGGAGGACGTGAAGGGCGACACCTCCCTCGAGGATGTGTTCCTGGAGCTGGAGGAAGACCATGGGTAAGGCGCTGCTGCGGGTCCAGTTCGCCCTTGTCTGGAACAGCTTCGCCGGCGGCAGCCGGAAAAAGGGCGCAAGAGCCGGCATCGCCGTGGCCATGGTCATCACAGCGGCCGCCATCGCCATGATGTTTTCCGTCACCTTCGACGCCATGGCCGCTGCTTATTATGAAATGGGCCTCGGCTGGTTTTACTTTGCCTTTTTCCTGCTCGTCGACTTCTGCCTGATGCTGCTGGGCAGCGTGTTCACCGCCAAGGCCCAGCTCTTCGAGGCGAAGGACAACGCCCAGCTTCTGGCCATGCCCATCCCGCCGGGGCAGATTCTCTTCAGCCGCATGGCCTCCCTGATCCTGGTCAACGGCTTCTTCCAGCTCACCGTCGCCGTCCCGGCGGCCGTCTGCTGGGTGCTGCACTGCCCCGTCACCCCCATGGGCGCGGCAGCCTTTCTTCTGTTCTGCCTCTGCCTGCCCCTGACGGCCACCGCCGTGTCCGCCCTGGTGGGCTGGCTGATCTCCCTGGCCACCCGCGGCGTCCGCAACAAGACGCTGCTGACCACGGTGTTCACCCTGGCCTTCCTCGCCCTCTACCTTTATTATTATTCGAAGTTGATGCGCTCCCTGTCCGATCTGCCGGCCCTCGGCGCGGCATTGGCCGGGAAGCTCAACCGCGTTGCCCTGCTTCTGATCCCGGGCCGGGCCATCGCGGAGGGACGGCTCCCCGATCTGCTTTGGAGCCTCGCGGGGATGCTGCTGCCCTTCCTGCTGGTCTCTCTGGTTCTCTCCGCCACCTATCTGCGGGTTCTCTCCGCCAACCGGGACTTCGCCAGAGTGGTCTACCGGGAGAAGGCCGCAAAGTCCGGCAGCGCCGCCGGCGCGCTTTATCGCCGGGAGCTGGCCCGTCTGGCCTCCAGCTCCTCCTATCTCGTCAACAGCACCCTCGGCGTCTTTGCGATGATCGCCGGTGCCGTGTTTCTGGCCGTCAAGGGCAGCGCCCTCACGGCTCTGCTCAGCCAGCTCGCCACCTACGGCTTCTCCGGCCCGCTGATTACGGCCGGTCTGGTCGTGGTCCTCTGCTTCCTCTCCACCATGACGACCGTGACGGCCCCCTCGATCTCTCTGGAGGGCCGGAACCTCTGGATCGCCCAGTCTCTGCCGGTCCCGGCCTGGACGGTGCTGCGGGCCAAGCTGCTGCTCCACCTGAGTCTGGCCGTCCCCGCCGTCCTGCTGCCGGAGGCCGTGCTGCTGATCCTGCTGCGGCCCGGTCTGCCGGAGGCCCTGCTGATTCTCCTCGTGCCGCCCCTCTTCAACGTGCTTGTCGCCCTGATCGGCCTCTGCGCCAATCTACTGCTGCCCAATCTCAACTGGGTCACGGAGACCGCCGCCGTCAAGAACAGCGCCGCTGTCCTCATCGCCATCTTCGGCGGCTGGTTCCTCGCGGCCATTCCCGCCGTCCTCTGCCTCGCCGTCCCCAGCCTGCCGCCCCTCGGCGTCCTCGCCGGCTTCGGCGTGCTGACGGCCCTGCTGAGCCTGCTGCTGCTCGGCTGGTGCCGCACCAGCGGCGCCCGCATCTTCCGGCGCCTGTAATCCCGACGCGCATATGCCCCTCCGGCATATGCGCGTTTCTTCGCAAAAAGGGCAGAAAATTTTCTTTACCCGCCCCCTTCTTTCCTCTATAATGGAGGTAATTCCACCCGCTGATTTTCAAAAGGAGGAGATTCCATGCTGAATCCGGATCCCGTTTTATCTGATCTCCGTCAGGCCCGGGAGACCTTCTGGCTCAACCCGAAGCTGACGCCCATCACGGAAGCCGACTACGGCCACCCCCTGACCGCCGCCATGATCGACGACGCCGAGGCCCGGCTCCGCCGCTTCGCGCCCTTTATCCGGGCCTGTTTCCCGGAAACGGAGGCTGCCGGCGGCCTCATCGAGTCCGAGCTGACGCCCACCCCCGCCATGCAGCAGGCCATGCCCTGCCCGATTCCCGGCCGGATGTTCCTCAAGCGGGACGCCGACCTGCCCATCGCCGGCTCCGTCAAGGCCCGGGGCGGCATCTATGAGGTGCTGAAGCACACCGAGGATCTGGCCCAGGCCGCCGGGATCCTGACCCCGGACAGCGACTACAGCGTCCTCCGCGACCACCGGGACTTCTTCCGGCAGTACAAGATGCAGGTCGGCTCCACCGGCAACCTCGGCATGAGCATCGGCATCATGAGCGCCGCCATCGGCTATCAGGCCATCGTCCATATGTCCGCCGACGCACGGCAGTGGAAGAAGGACCTGCTGCGGAGCCACGGCGTCACGGTCTATGAGTACGAGGGTGACTACAGCGCCGCCGTCAAGGAGGGCCGCGCCCTCTCCGACGCCGACCCGAAGAGCTACTTCGTCGACGACGAGAACTCCGTCGACCTCTTCCTGGGCTACGCCGTGGCCGCCGGCCGCACCAAAGCCCAGCTCGACGCCATGGGCATCCCCGTGGACCGGGAGCATCCCCTCTTTGTCTACATCCCCTGCGGCGTCGGCGGCGCGCCCGGCGGCGTCACCTTCGGCATGAAGTAGCTCTTCGGCGGCAATGTCCACTGCGTCTTCGCCGAGCCGGTGCAGGCCCCCAGTATGATCCTCGGCATGGCCGCGGGCCTTGGTCCCGGCAG
>CAMGPO010000086.1 GCA_946060825.1 uncultured Clostridia bacterium
CACAGGAGGCGTTAATATCCATGGAAAGCAGGTCTTAGAAGAACTATTTGGGCCTGCAGCTTCTGCCTCTAAATCAACTGTATACAATGTTGCAAAAGATGATGGAAATGATAACATACTGATTATCTTTGCCGAATGAGAGAAGTTCGCTTCTCAGGCAAAAGGGGCGGCCGTGTGTGGCCGCCCCTTTTGCTTTAGAATGTATCCGTTTTCCTGTCATTCTGAGGAGCGCAAGCGACGAAGAATCTTTTTGAAGCCGGTTGTGGGAAGATTCTTCGGCCTGCAACCTCAGAATGACATCTCCAATCTTCACTCTTCACTCTCCACTCTCCAATCTCCGGTCCCCGCTCTTGTATTTTGTTTTCCGGAACGCTATAATAAAGTATTCATAATATTCACCCCATGTATTCCAAATCCGGAGGCGATGCAGATGCTGAGAATGTTACAATTCGGGCAGACCTGGCGGGCGGCCTTTGAGGATCCGATCTTTCTCCGCCGTCTCCGCGACCCCGCCCGGGCGGCTGCCTGGGCCGCCTCTGACTTCTACGCCCCCTTCCTGCCGGTGCGCGCCCGGCTCTCCTGCCGGGATGTGCTGCTTGCTGCCGCACCCCTCTTTGCTGCGGCGGCGGAGCCGGAGGAGGGCTGGCCAGACTTTCTCTTAAACGAGGCCGTCTCCCTGAGCTACCCCAACCACGTCCGTCCGGCGGAGCCGGAGCAAAAGGATCTGGCCCTCTGCGGCCTGCTGGCCCTGCAGCTTCTCTTCCGGGAGGAGCGCCGCGCCCTGCTCTTTGACTGGCACATGGACTTCGCCTTTCTCTCCGAAGAAGACCTGGCGGACGACGTCCACGCCCCGGAGTACCGCCGTTTTCTCGCCGCCTGGGAGTCCAGCTTCCTCTATGAGGTCATGCGCCTCTCCGGCGAGCTGACGCCCTACAGCACCCTCCAGCACATCGCCGGCGTCCACTTCATCGCCGTTCAGGTGGGCCGGGAGCTGAAGGCCGGCGGCGGCCTTCTCGACCTGAGCCTCGTCTCTGCCGCTGCTGCCGGACACGACATCGGCAAATTCGGCTGTATGCCCGGGGAACGGGTGCCCTACCTACATTATTATTATACGGACCGCTGGTTTGAGGACCATCAGCTCTCCGGCATCGGCCAGATTGCGGCCAACCACTCCACCTGGGACCTCGAAATGGAAAATATGTCGGCCGAGTCCATGATTCTGATCTACGCCGACTTCCGCTGCAAGCAGCAGAAAGGGGCGGACGGCCGGGAGGAGACCTGCCTCTACAGCCTGGACGACGCCTTCAGCGTCATCCTCTCCAAGCTGGACAACGTGGACACCGCCAAGCGCCGCCGCTATGAATACGTTTATCGCAAGCTCCACGACTTCGAGGACTACATGATCTCCAAGGGCGTGGACGTGACCCTGCAGGGCCTGCCGGTGCCGCCGCAGACGCGGAAGGACATCGCCCTGCTCTCTCCCGCCGAGACCTACCATACCTTCCGCATGATGGCCGTGGGCCACAACCTGCGGATGATCCACCAGTTCAGCCAGGAGCAGCTCTTTGCCCAGATGCTGGAGTCGGCCCACAGCGAGAAGGATTGGACGAAGCTTCGTACCTATCTCTGCATCTTCGAGGAATACTTCACCTACCTGTCGCCGAGCCAGAAGATGCAGACTCTCCGCTTCCTCTACGAGCTGCTGCTCCACCGCGAGGGCGATATCCGCCGTCAGGCGGCCACCCTGATGGGCCGCATTCTGGCCCGGTTCAACCTGCGCTATAAAAAGGAAATCCCCGCCTCTGCGGACCCCGACAGGGTCGATCAGACCCAGTTCGCCCTCTGGTCCCAGTACCTGGGCCTGCTGGTCTATCCCGACCGGAAGCTGACCCCCCAGCAGCGGAGCCACATCCACTTCACACTGAAGCTTGTCGTCTCCGCCGTCCTCGAATATTGCGGCAAGGGCGACGCCAGAGGCTTCCTCCGGGGTCTGATGCCCTTCTACCAAGAGGAAAATCTGGAGAATGACGCCGCCCTTGCATTGACCGATACCCTGCTCTATCTGCCCCTTCCGGACTTGGAGCAGGCCGATCTGGACGCCCTGCTTCAGTTTGCCGCCCGGCAGCTCGGGAACGAGAGCCTCTCCGTCCAGGCGGCGGCCCTGCGGTTTTTCTGCAGTGCCGTGGAGACCCTGCCGAGGGACAGCGACAACTTCCGCTTTCTCTACTCCATCCCCCAGAAGTTCCGCAACCGCACCGTTCCCTCGATGCAGTACCTCCAGAGCTACTTCAAAAAGGAGTTGATCGGCGACTCGGAGTGGAAGCAGAATGCCCTGCCGACGGCGGACCTCTTCGTGGATAACCTCAAGACGGCCACCCCCTGGATGATTAAGCTGGTCAACGTGGAGCTGCTGGCCGCCCATGTGGCCGAGGGCCATCAGGACAACCTGCTCCACGTCGGCGCCCACTTCTCCAACCTGGTCAAGGCCAGCGAGACCATCGTTGTCCGCTACGCCGCCGCCAAGGCCCTGCTGACCATCGCGCCCCATATGACCTACGACCAGCGCAATGAGATCGCCGTCGAGCTGTCCAAGGGTCTGGAAGTAGGCCAGTATGAGTTCTCCAAGTATATCCCCCAGTGCCTCGGCGAGTTCTCCCTGCACCTGCGGCCCATGGAGCTGGACGAGATCCTCGCCTCCATGCAGCGCCTCATCAGCCACGGCAACGACAGCGTCGTCGTCGGCGCGCTGGACACCGTCGGCGTCATGCTGGAGCACTACGGCGACTACCCTGCCCGTTATCCCGAGGACGAGGCCGTCTATGAAGCCCGCCGCCGGAAGATGGCCGGCATCCTGCTCAAGGGCATGGCCTCCTACCGGGAGGCGGTGCAGCAGGAGGCCATGTTCGTCTTTGGCGAGACACTGTTCAATTCCGAAGTCTTTACCTCCGGGGAAAAGGCCTGGCTCTACCACCTCTGCGGCCACAAGCTGCTCTTCCTGCTCAGCGAGAACCAGGGCCGGGGTCTCAACTACCTCTACTGCTCCGCCGCCCTCTACCACATCTACCGCTTCCTGCTCCACCACGAGGTGGACGCCGGCGGCTTCCGGTTCCGGGAGCACCGGAAGATCGCCTTCTTCCCCGGCACCTTCGACCCCTTCACCCTCTCCCACAAGGGCATCGTCCGAGCCATCCGCGACCTGGGATTCGAAGTCTATCTGGCCATCGACGAGTTCTCCTGGTCGAAAAAGACCCAGCCGAGTCTGATCCGCCGCCAGATTGTCTCCATGTCCGTGGCCGACGAGTACCACGTCTACCTCTTCCCCCACAACGTCCCGGTCAACATCGCCAACCCGGAAGACCTCCGGCGGCTCAAGGGGATGTTCGAGGGCTGCGAACTGTACCTGACCGTCGGCTCCGATGTGGTGCGGGGCGCTTCTGCCTACCGGCGTCCGCCGGAGGCGGACTCGGTCCACAGCCTCAACCACATCGTGTTCCGCCGGGTCTCGGACCTCCACGGGGAGAACGGCGACGACACCGACCTCAGCGTGATTCAGGGCCATGTGATCGAGCTGCAGCTCCCCTCCCAGCTGGAGGACATCAGCTCCACCCGCATCCGCGAGAACATCGACCTCGACCGGGACATCTCCAACCTGATCGACCCGGTGGTGCAGGAGTATATCTACCAGCAGCGCCTCTACCTCCGCGAACCCCAGTACAAGCCGGTGATGGAGGCTGGCTCTCTCCAGTTCGTCCCCATCGACGCACCGGAGGCCGGTATGCTGCGTCTGGCCCTCGATCACGCGGGCCTTGAACCGGAACAGGCCGAAGCCGTGGCCGAAGCCATCCGCCGCCGGGGCGACAGCATCCTGCTGCTGCGCAGCACTGAGCACGGCGGTGAGGTCCTCGCCATGGCCGCCCTGCGGGATGTCCGCCTGCCGGAATTGTTCCCGATTCTCCAGGACACGGGCAAGGTCAACGCCGTCCGGGATCTGGCCGCCGGCCGCCTGCTGCTGCTGACGGGCCTCTATGGCCGGAACGAGGAAGCCCTCCAATACCTGCTGACGGAGCTGTTCACCCAGGCTATGACCCGGGACTGCACCGACACCCTCTTTGCCGACCTCGACCACGCCACCACGGAGCTGGTGCGTGTCACGCTGGACTGCCAGGGCTTCTATCAGGTTGGAGCCTATGGTGACCTGCGCCTCGTCGAGATGAACTCCCCCGTCGTCTTTTTGCAGAACGTGGAGACGGCCATCAAGGCCCCCTTCTCCAACGACCTCTCGGTGCTGGAAACCATCCGCAAGGGCCGCCGGAGACTGAAGCTGGCCCTGGTTTCCATGTACCCCGGCAAGCTGATCCTCTCCATCAGCGCCCAGCTCGTCCACCACCGGCTGGTCCAGAAGATCACGGCCCTCAACGGCGTGCCCATGACGCCGACGAAGCCCCGGGTCCTGGGCGAGTGCATGTGCGTGCCCTTCGGCAAGCTGCTGCGGGGCCATGCCGTGCCCAACACCGTCACCAAGACCATCCACACCGACAAGGTGTTCACCCCCGACATCCGCAGCCACTCCATCGAAGCCTTCCCCTACTACGCCCCCCTCGAGGATCAGGTGCGGACGATCAAGTCCTTCCGGCGGCCGGTCATCCTCGTCGACGACCAGCTCCACTCGGGCCGCCGCATCCGGGTCCTGGACCCGCTGGCCCGCAAGGAGGGCGTGGAGATCAAGGAGGTTCTGGTGGGCATCCTCTCCGGTCAGGGCAAGGACCTGATGGAACAGTGGAACCGGCCCGTGGATTATGTCTACTTCGTGCCGAACCTCCGGGCCTGGTACGTCGAGTCCACCCTCTACCCCTTCATCGGCGGCGATACGGTCCGCCATGAGGCCCTGCCGGAGTCCGGCCTGCGGCCCTCGGTCAACCTGATCCTGCCCTACACCTATCCCGCCTATCTGAAAAAGTGCGGCCCCGGCCCCTCCTACCACTTCTCCCGGACCTGCCTCGAGAACACCCTCGAGATCATGGTGGCGCTGGAATCTTCGTATCGCCGCAGCTTCGCCCGGAACCTGACCCTCTCCCGGCTGTCGGAGGTCATCGTCCTGCCCCTCTGCCCCGACAAGGGCAGCCTCCAATACGTCCCCAACCAGCCGGTGTCCGCCTATCTTGAAAATGATCTGGCCGCCCTGCGGCGGCTCGAAAATCTCTTTCTGTGAGGGATGACCATGTACTACTATGAAGATGGGCGCTTTACCGCCCTGGAACCGCTGTCCCTGACCCCTTCCGGCCCGGGCAGCAATCCCGTCTTTCTCTTCCGGGGCAACGTCGCGGAGCGCCGTTCCTCCTTCCGCGTGACGGAGACGGCCCAGCTCACGGCCCCGGAGGGCCTGAACTGGCTCGACCCCGGCCGGATGCCCACTGCCCCGGAGGTGCCGCCGGAGATCAGCGCTGCCATCAGCAGGGGCCTGCGGGCCGTCTGCTTCGACCACCCCCGCTTCCGGGAGCTGGCGGCGGCGGAGCCGCCCCGCCGGAAGCTCCGCGTCCACATCCTCGCCCTCGGCGACGTGGGCAGCACCATCCTGATGGGCCTCAAGCTCCTGGGCGGCGACTGCATCGAAGCCCTCGGCATCTGCGACATCAACGAAAAGGCCCTTGCCCGCTGGGAATTTGAGATGAATCAGGTGGCCTGGCCCTGGGACTACGGCGCCCTGCCGCCGGTGGAGATCGTCGCCCCCGAGGACCTGTTCCGCTGCGACTGCTTCCTCTTTGCCGCCTCCAAGGGCATCCCGCCCGTCGGCTCCGGGGTGAAGGACGTGCGCATGGCCCAGTTCGAGGCCAACCG
>CAMGPO010000087.1 GCA_946060825.1 uncultured Clostridia bacterium
GCAAAGCACTTCGCCGCCTCCATGTCCGGCACGGCCAGCCGGGCAATCTGGCACCCGGCCTCGGCCAGGGCCTCGATCTGCCGCAGGGAACCGGCCACGTCGGTGGTCTTCGTATTCAGCATGGACTGGATGGAGACGGGCACACCGCCGCCAATGGGGACGTTCCCCACCCAAATTTGTCGTTTCATTGGTTTTCTCCTTTGTCAGCCGATCAGCTTCACCACGTCCTTGAACGTGATAAAGGCCATGAAGGCCAGCAGCAGGATCATGCCCGCCGCGTGGATATAGCCCTCGTACTTGGGGTTGATCTTCTTTTTCGTGACTGCCTGGATCAGGCAGGTGATGAGCAGGAAGAACACGCGGCCGCCGTCGAGGGCAGGAATCGGGAGCATATTCATGACGGCCAGGTTGACCGCGATGAAGGCACCCAGATACAGAACATTTTCTATGCCCGCCGCCGTCGTCTCCGCCGCCTCGCCGGTTTCTGAAATCACCGAGACGATGCCGACAGGGCCGGACATATCGTTGACACTGACGGCTCCGCGCACCAGGTCTCCAAGGCTGATCCAGACCATCCGGGCAAAGTCAATGCCGTGATACCAGGCGTTTTTCAGCTTCGCACCCAGAGTGGCCTCCTCATAGCCGAAGTAGAACCCGTACTTATACTCCGTGGTTCCGTCGATCTCGTAGGCAACCCGGGTCCGGGAGAAATCATCCAGACGCACCATCTGTC
The DNA here is from genome assembly GCA_946060825.1 of uncultured Clostridia bacterium. GTDB lineage: Bacteria > Bacillota > Clostridia > Oscillospirales > Oscillospiraceae > RGIG3159. The sequence continues at coordinate 734 of CAMGPO010000087.1, forward strand.
CGTCCCGGATGACCACAAAATCATAGACCTGCTCGGAATTGCGGGAGAGGAACAAGTCCACGTCGGAGTAGAGGTAGATCCGCTTGCCGTCGATGGAGTAGATGCGGTCGCCGGCCTGGAAGGCATCCTCCGCCTCATAGGGGCAGCCCTCGAAGAAGTCGTTTATAACTGGCACCGCAAAGGCCTGGGCCGAAGCATAGATGCCGAACACGACCAACAGCCCCAGCAGAAAGTTCATCAGTGACCCGGCCACCAGAATGATCACCCGTTTCCAGGGCTTCGCCGAGGTGAAGGCCCGGGGATTTTCACTCTCCTCGTCCTCGCCCTCCATGGCGCAGAAGCCGCCGATGGGGATCAATCGCAGGGTATAGGTCGTCTCCTTCCCCTGCTTCTGCAGGAGCTTGGGGCCCATAAAAACGGAGAACTCGTTGACCTGAACGCCGCAGGCCTTGGCCGCGACGAAATGGCCGAATTCATGGACGACGATGAGCACGCTGAAAACAAGAATGGCAAGCAGGATATACACAGACAAAACCTCACAATGCTGCCCGGCGGGCGGCGGCGTCTGCCGCCAGGATCTCCTCAAGAGTGGGCTGCGCCACGAAGGGCACCGCCTCCAGCGCCCGGGAGACCCGCGCCGGAATGTCATAGAAACCGATTTCTTCCCGAAGGAACAGCGCGACCGCCGCCTCGTTGGCGGCATTCAGCACCGGACAGGCTGTGCCGCCTGCCTTCGCCGCCTCCATGGCGAGACGCAGGCAAGGGAAAACCTCCAGATCCGGAGCGTCAAAGGTCAGCGGCCCGCAGGTCAGCAGGTCGAGGCCAGCCGCCGGATTCGGCAGACGCCGGGGATAGGTCAGGGCGAGCTGGATGGGGATGCGCATATCCGGCACGCCGAGCTGGGCCAGCATGGCCCCGTCGCAGAACTCCACCAGGGAGTGAACGATACTCTGGCGGTGGATGACCGCCGTCACCTGTTCCGCCTTGAGTCCGTAGAGGCGCATTGCCTCGATGATCTCCAGGCCCTTGTTCATCAGCGTGGCGCAGTCGATCGTGATCTTCTCGCCCATCTTCCAGTTGGGATGGCGCAGGGCGTCGCCCTTTGTCACCTGTGCCGCCTGCTCCCTTGTCATGCCGAAGAACGGCCCGCCGGAGCAGGTCAGGATCAGCCGTTTGACCTCGCCGCGGTCGCGGCAGCCCATCAGGCATTGGAAGATGGCCGAGTGCTCTGAGTCCACAGGGATGATCTCGGCCCCGTACCGCTTCGCGGCGGCCATGACCAGCTCACCGGCGCAGACCAGGGTCTCCTTGTTGGCGAGGCCGATGCGCTTTCCCTGCTCAATGGCCGCCAGCGTCGGCCGCAGGCCGATCATGCCCACCACCGCCGTGATGACGGTGTCCGCCTCCTCCATGGTGGCGGCGGCGATCAGGCCGTCCATACCCCAGAGGACGTGGATGGGCAGGTCAGAAATTTTCTCCTGCAGCGCCGCCGCCGCCTGTTCCGTGGCCATGACGGCCAGCTTCGGCCGGTATTTCCGGCACTGCTCCGCCATCCGCTCCACGCTGCTTCCGGCGGTCAGGGCCGCGATCTTCACCGGCAGACCGTCGCAGACGTCCAGGGTCTGGCGGCCGATGGAGCCGGTGCTTCCCAGAATCACTAAGTTTTTCGTCATATCACTTCACCGCAAAGGGGATGAGCAGGAGCAGCAGCTCCGCCATCGGGGCGACCAGCGTTGTGCTGTCAAACCGGTCGAGGGCGCCGCCGTGGCCCGGCAGCAGGTGGCCGAAGTCCTTGATGCCGTGCTGGCGCTTGATGGTGGAGAACACCAGATCGCCGGCCACGGAGCCGAGGGAGCCCAGCAGACCGTAGACGGCCGCGAAGAAATAGTTGACCGTGAAGCCCAGACGCTGCAGGATGAAGCCATAGAGTACCATGGCGAGGATGCCGCTGACGACGCCGCCCACGACGCCCTCGATGCTCTTGTTGGGGCTGATGGCCGGAGCCAGCTTATGGCGGCCGATTTTCCTGCCCACCAGGAACGCGCCGGAGTCCGGCACCATGGTCATGACAAAGGGCGCATAGACCAGACAGCGGCCCTGCTCCATACCGAGGATGACCGCCACCGCCGAGAGCAGATAGGGAATGCCGATGCCGGCAAAGAGAGCCAGGCAGATCAGGGTGAAGTTCAGCGCCGTTTTGGCGTACAGCAGCTCGCCGAAAAGGTAGGCCACAAAGACATAAACCGCGATCTGCATGGCGAGGCCGGACAGCCAGCCATTGCGCCAGGCACAGGTAAAGACGGCCATGGCGATGGTAACTGCCACGATCCGCACATTGCGGAGCAGGCCGGTGGCCCACAGCAGCTCATAGACGCCGAAGCAGCAGATCAGTGCGACAACGAGGGCTGTGACCCAGACCGGCAGGAACAGCAGCATCAAAATCAGCAGCGGCAGGCCGATAAACGTAACCAACAGTCTCGCTTTCACGGTTTGATCCCTCCATAGCGTCTGGAACGGCCATTGTAGGACGCGATGGCCCGCTCCAGCTCCTCCTCGTCGAAGTCCGGCCAGAGGACGTCAGTAAAATAGTATTCCGAATAGGCAGATTGCCATAACAGAAAATTGGAAGTTCTCACTTCCCCGCTGGGCCGGATGATGAGATCCGGGTCCGGCACACCGGCGGAGAAGAGCCGCGCCGAGAAGGCGTCCTCCGTCAGATCCTCCGGCTTTGCCCGGCCTGCTGCGCAGTCCGCCGCAAAGGCCCGGGCAGCCCGGACAATCTCGTCCCGGCCGCCGTAGTTCAGACAGATATTCGCCTGGATTTCATAGTCGCGGGATTCTGCCACGGCCTCGTCAGCCAGGGCCCGCAGTTCCGGGGAAAGGCGGCTGAGGTCGCCGAAGAAGCAGATGCGCACCTGGTTCTTCTGCATATCCCGGATGGCCTCCTTGAGGTACTGCTCCATCAGGGACATGATGGCGTCCACTTCCTCCTGCGCCCGCTTCCAGTTCTCGGTGGAGAAGGCGTAGACCGTGAAGTATTTGACGCCGATCTTCTTGCAGTAGTTGGAGATTTTCCGGAAGGTCTCGCAGCCCGCCGCATGGCCCGCCGTCCTGGGCAGACCGCGCTTCCGAGCCCAGCGGCCGTTGCCGTCCATGATGATGGCGATGTGCCGGGGAACGGGACGGCCTTCCATGATTTCAAATTTTGGTTCTCTGGAGAACAAACCCATTGCGGTTCCTCCTTATCCATATACAGACGCAAAGGCCGCCGTCGGCGGCCTTTGCCTGTTTTCTGCCACTTAAATGGCCATCAGCTCTTTGACCTTGGCCGCGCACAAGTCATCGATCTTCTTGATGTACTTGTCGGTCATTTCCTGGATGTCCTTCTCGGCCTTCTTCAGATCGTCCTCAGTGATCTCGGACTTCTTCTGCTGCTTCTTGAAGCTGTCCACGGCGTCGCGGCGGATGTTCCGGATGGCGACTTTGCTGTCCTCGGCGTACTTCCGAACCTGCTTGGTCAGTTCCTTACGGCGTTCCTCCGTCAGCTGGGGGAAAACCAGGCGGCTGACACGGCCGTCGTTCTGGGGGTTGATGGCCAGCTCGGAGGACTGAATAGCCTTCTGCAGGGCCTTCAGCAGGCTGGCGTCCCAGGGCTGGATGACCAGAGTCCGGGGATCGGGCGAGGAAATCGACGCCACCTGAGCGATGGGAGATTCGGCGCCGTAATAGGGCACGGTGATGCGGTCGAGCACCTTGGCGTTGGCGCGGCCGGCGCGAACAGCGTCAAAGTCGCTGCCGAGAACCTCCAGGGTCTTTTCCATCTTGCGGGTGAATTCCTTATAGTCTGCCATCTTAAAATTCCTCCTTTACGGTTGTGCCGATCTTCTCGCCCATGACGACCCGGTAGATGTTCTCCGGATCCTTGAGGGCAAAGACTGCGATCGGGATGTGGTTATCCATGGAGAGCGAGGTCGCCGTCGAGTCCATGACGGCGAGATGCCGGGACAGAACTTCGTCGTAGGTGATGGTGTCGTACTTGACGGCGTTGGGATCCTTGGCCGGGTCGGCAGAATAGACGCCGTCGATGTTCTTGGCCAGCAGGATCACATCGGCGTTGATCTCCGCCGCCCGCAGCACCGCGGCGGTATCCGTGGAGAAGTAGGGATTGCCGGTGCCGCAGCCGAAGATGACCACGCGGCCCTTTTCGAGGTGGCGGATAGCCCGGCCCCGGATGTAGGGCTCGGCGATTTTGCTCATCTCAATGGCGGTCTGCACCCGGACCTCTACGCCGCGCTGCTCCATGCAGTCGGCCAGGGCCAGGCAGTTGATGACGGTGGCCAGCATACCCATATGGTCCGCGCGGGTGCGCTCCATCCGGTCGCCGCCGTCCTTGAGGCCCCGCCAGAAGTTGCCGCCGCCGACCACGATGCCGACCTGCACGCCCGCCTCGACGCAGCGCTTGACCACGTCGCAGACGCTGCCGACCACGTCAAAATTCAGACCGCGGTGCGCCTCGCCGGCCAGGGCTTCGCCGCTGATTTTCAGCAGAACTCTATGATATTTCGGTTCGCTCATACACTGTAAGCCTCTCTGTTCATTTTTTGCTGGTATCTATTCTATAATAATTCCCCTCTTTTGGCAATGGACAATCTCGAAAAATTCGCGGTGTTTTCAGATATTTTACATTTTGACCCATGCCCGGAGCGAAAAAAGGCCGTAGACAAAGCGTAGAAAATCCGCTATGATATAAAATAGAAGAATATAACATTTTTTGTAAATTTAAACAAAGACAGGGGGCTCGGCTATGAAAAAAGAGGCATCGCATCGAGGACGGATCCTGCTGTGCGCCGCCCTGGTCGCGCTGGTGTCCCAGGTTTCCGTGGCCCTGCTGGACGGCGGTTTCCACATCTCCGTGGCGGCCGTCCTCTTCCAGGTGCTGCTCTTCGTCTCGCCGGAGCTGCCTGCTCTGCCGGTCACACTGCTGGCCGCCCCCGCCGTTTTTCTGCTGCGGCTGGCCGTTCAGCTTCTACTCGGCGACTCCCTGGCCGGAAGCTGGAGGGCCTATGCGCCGGAGATGCTCTTTTACCTCTGCTACGGCCTG
>CAMGPO010000088.1 GCA_946060825.1 uncultured Clostridia bacterium
AAATCTGTATAAAATCGACGGCTTCGGTGAAATGATGGTCGCCACCGTCACCTTCGCCATCGGTTCCACACTTCTGACCATCGTGGTCGCCTTCCTGGCCGCCCTGGCTCTGGATAAAAAGGGTAAGGGACGTCTGCCCCGGGGCATGATGCGGTCGCTGTGGTTTATCCCCGCCCTGTTGTCCGGCGCCGTTGTCGGTATCCTGTGGCGCGTGATGTACAACTATAACAACGGCGTCATCAACAAGATTCTGACCGGCGTGGGCCTCAGCCCGGTGAACTGGCTGGAGACCCGCGGCGTTACCAATATCGCCATCATCATTGGCGCGGCCTGGGTGCAGATCGGCTTCTGCGTCATTGTATTCCTGGCCGGCCTGCAGAGTATCCCCCAGGATCTCTATGAGGCTGCTGCCATTGACGGCGCATCGCCCCGCCAGCAGCTGAAGAATATCACCTTCCCCATGATGGCATCGTCCATCACCATCAACGTCATCACTACGACCATCGCCGGCTTCAAGGCCTACGAGCTGCCCTACCTGATCTCCAACGGTCTGCCCGGCAAGTCCACGCTGCTGCTGACCCAGCGGATCTTCTTCTACGGCGTCGAGGCCAATGACTACGGCCGCGGTTCCGCGTTGGCTGTGCTGCTTCTGGTCATCATTGCGCTGATCTCCCTGATTCAGCTGATCTACTTACGGAAGAGGGAGGATATTTACTGATGAGGCAGAAAAAAACCTGGAAATCGATTGTGGAAGAACTGATCCTGGTGTTTTGCACCATCGTCATGCTGCTTCCGGTCTATTACTTCGCCATCGGCGCGTTCAAGGGCCGGACGGATATCATCAAATATCCGCTGGTCCTGACGAAGCAGATGTTCACCCTGGAGAACTTCCCCTATGTCATCAAGAAGATGAAGTATTGGCAGGCGCTGGGCAACACGGCGCTGATCACCGTTGCCTCTCTGCTGATCGTCATTATCTGCGCCTCCCTGGCCGGCTTTGCCATCGCCCGGATCCGCAGCAGGCTCTTCACCGGCTATTACGGCCTGCTGGTCACCCTGATGGTCATTCCCTTCATCGGCTGCCTGCTGCCTCTGGCTGTCCAGTCCGTCAAACTCCACACCTATAATACGCTCTGGGGCTGTATCCTGATCCAGGCGGCCTGGAATATGCCCTTCGCCGTGTTCCTGTTCACCGGATTTATGAGGGACTTGCCAAAAGAGCTGGAGGAGGCAGCCTACATAGACGGCTGTTCCACCTTCGGGGTCTACTCCCGCATCTTCCTGCCGCTGCTGGCCCCGGTCACGGCCACCTGCTGCATCCGCTGCGGCGTCGGCATCTGGAACGACTACCTCGTCTCCCGCACCCTGCTGAACGAGAACAAGACGCCCACCCTGATGGTCGGCATCAAGGGCTTCTTCGGCTCCCGCGGTACCGAGTTCGGTTACGCTTTTGCCGGCATCGTGCTGGTCAGTATTCCCATGATCATCCTCTTCCTGTGCCTGCAGAAATACTTCATCAAGGGTATTGCCGCCGGCGCGGTGAAGGGGTAAAAATAGACATTCCAATGGATGGAAAAGGAGATTGTTGTTATGGCACTCTTTGAAGTGACAGATTACGACAGACAGGTCTATGAAACGGAGCTGCGGGATTTCCTGCCGGACCGGATTCTGGACGTCCACACCCACGTCTGGCTGGAGCGTTTCTTCCCGCCCAAACCCCTGGCGCCGGGAGAGACCAAGCGTACCGTGACATGGCCGTCCCTGGTGGCCCGGGACGACTCGATTGAGGACCTGCAGGAGACCTACCGCCTGATGTTCCCGGGCAAGGAAGTCAAGGCTCTGATCTTCTCCAACTCCGGCCGCAGTGAGGAGGCCAACGACTACGTCGCAGGCAGCTCCCGGCAGAGCGGCTTCCCGGCCCTCTACTTCAGCGCACCGGAGCAGAGCCCCGACGAGGTGGAGCGGAAGATCCGCGAGGGCGGCTTCCTGGGCATCAAGTCCTATCTGAGCCTGTCGCCGGCCTATCTGCCGGAGGCGGAGATCCGGATTTTCGACTTCTTCCCCAAGGCCCAGCTCAAGCGCATGGATGAGATGGGAGCCATCGTCATGCTCCATATCCCGCGCCACGGCCGCCTGAAGGATCCGGTCAATCTGGCGCAGATCATGGAGATCAAGAAGGAGTTCCCGCATATTCGCCTGATTATCGCCCACATCGGCCGCGCCTACACCCGCGGCGACGTCGGCAATGCCTTCGAGGTGCTGGACGGCGCGCCGGATCTGATGTATGATTTCTGCGCCAACTGCTGCGAGTACGCCATCACCGAGGTGCTGCGCCATGCCGGCCCGAAGCACGTCATGTTCGGCACGGATATGCCGATCCTGCGGATGCGCACCCGCCGCATCGAGGAGAACGGCACCTACATCAACCTGGTGCCGCCGGGACTCTACGGCGATCCCAGCCAGGATCCCCATCTGCGGGAGGTTTCCGCGGAGGAAGCCGAACACATCACCTTCTTCGCCTACGAGGAGCTGCTGGCCTTCAAGCGGGCCTGTAAAACCCTCGGCCTGACGAAGCAGGATGTGGAAGATATCATGTATAACAACGCCGTGGGCCTGATTGAAGGCGCACGCAAATCCATCTACGGCGAATAAGGAGTGGTTGCCATGGCACTCTTTGAGGTGACAGATTACGACAGACAGGTCTATGAGACGGAGCTGCGGGATTTCCTGCCGGACCGGATTCTGGATGTTCACACCCACGTCTGGCTGGACCGGCTGGTCGACAAGAAGGAAAATGCCGGCAAGCCCAAGCGCGCAGTCACCTGGCCCTCGCTGGTGGCGCTGGATGATCCCATCGAGGATCTGCAGGAGACCTACCGCCTGATGTTCCCGGGCAAGGAGGTCAGAGCGCTGATGTTCACCAGCCGCGGCGGCTGGGACGCCAACAACGCCTACGTCTCTGAAAGCTCGAAGAAGTCCGGCTTCCCGGCTCTCTACTATAGCCGCCCGGATCAGACGGCTGATGAGGTGGAGCGGAAAATCCGTGAGGGCGGCTTCCTGGGCATCAAGTCCTATCTGAGCCTGTCGCCGGCCTATCTGCCGGAGGCGGAGATCCGGATTTTCGACTTCTTCCCCAAGGCCCAGCTCAAGCGCATGGATGAGATGGGAGCCATCGTCATGCTCCATATCCCGCGCCACGGCCGCCTGAAGGATCCGGTCAATCTGGCGCAGATCATGGAGATCAAGAAGGAGTTCCCGCATATTCGCCTGATTATCGCCCACATCGGCCGCGCCTACACCCGCGGCGACGTCGGCAATGCCTTCGAGGTGCTGGACGGCGCGCCGGATCTGATGTATGATTTCTGCGCCAACTGCTGCGAGTACGCCATCACCGAGGTGCTGCGCCATGCCGGCCCGAAGCACGTCATGTTCGGCACGGATATGCCGATCCTGCGGATGCGCACCCGCCGCATCGAGGAGAACGGCACCTACATCAACCTGGTGCCGCCGGGACTCTACGGCGATCCCAGCCAGGATCCCCATCTGCGGGAGGTTTCCGCGGAGGAAGCCGAACACATCACCTTCTTCGCCTACGAGGAGCTGCTGGCCTTCAAGCGGGCCTGTAAAACCCTCGGCCTGACGAAGCAGGATGTGGAAGATATCATGTATAACAACGCCGTGGGCCTGATTGAAGGCGCACGCAAATCCATCTACGGATGATCTGGGAGGAATCCGGTATGAACAAAATCAAAGTTGGCTACCTGCCGCTCTATATCAAGCTCTATGACGACAGCAATCCCCACTATCGCGATCCGATGGTCGACTATATGCATATGCTGATCGGCATGATCGAGAGCCAGGGCATCGAGGTGGTGCTGGCTGACGAGGTCTGCCGCATCAAGGAGGAATTTGACCGGGCCGCGAAGAAGTTCAACGACGCCGGCGTCGACGCCGTCATCACCCAGCATCTGGCCTATTCTCCGTCTCTGGAGTCCATCGAGGCCCTGCTGTCTCTGAAAGCGCCCATCATCGTCTTTGACACCACGCCGGACTATCAGCTCATCAAGGTCGCCGGGTATAAGGGCTGCATCAGCGCCAACCACGGCATCCACGGCGTCCAGGATATGTGCAACCTGCTCAAGCGGAACCACAAACCCTACTATCTCTGCGTCGGCCATGCCCTCCACAGCGAGGTTGTCTCCGAGGTCGTGGGTATGTGCCGGGCCGCCGCGGTCAAGAAGGCCTTCCAGACGGCGAAGATCGGCTCCGTCGGCGGTTCCTTCACCGGTATGGGTGACTTCCTGATTTCCGACGAGCGCTATAAGAAGGACATCGGCGCCGAGGTCAAGTACATGACGCCCGAGGTCGTTGCCGCCTACCTGCCCAAGGTCACGGAGGAGGAGATCGACGCGGAAATCGCCTCTGACCGCAAAAAATTCAATGTGGAGGCCACCGGTGAGAAGGAATACCGGGAGGCCACCCGTTCCGGTCTGGCCGTCCGCAAGTGGATGGAGGACGAGAAGCTCACCTCCGCCACGGTCAACTTCCTGACCCTCGACATCTGCGGCCTGCCCAAGATGCCCTTTGTCGAATGCTGCAAGATGATGGCCCGCTGCCAGGGCTATGCCGGTGAGGGCGACGTCCTGACCGCCGGTCTGGTGGGTGCCCTGATCAGCGTCTACCCGAACACCACCTTTACGGAGATGTTCTGCCCCGACTGGGAGCAGAACGTGATCCTTCTGAGCCACATGGGCGAGAGCAATCCCAATCTGGCTCAGTGGCAGCCGCTGATCGCCGATACGCCCTTCAACTACAACTCCTGCGGCGACACCGTCGCCATGTACAACTGCCTGCGGCCGGGCAAGGTCGTTTATGTCAACCTCGCGCCCATGGAGGATCACTTCCATCTGATTCTCACGGAGGCCGAAATGCTGAACGTTGGCCTGGAGCGGGGCGTCTACCGCACCTCCACCCAGGGCTGGCTGAAGCCCTGCATGCCGCTGCCCCAGTTCCTGAAGGAGTACTCCCTGGCCGGCGGCACCCACCACTCCGCCATGGTCTACGACGCCAACATCGAAGAGCTGAAGGCCTTCGGTGAGATGATGGGCTTCGAGGTCATCGTCATCCGGTAATGCGGCGGAGCAGGGAGGACGAATATGAACATCGAACTGCTCAAACAGCTTGGAAACATCGGACAGATTGCCGGAATCCGCGAGTCCCGCCTCCTGCGGGGCCGCGGCGAGGGCATCCAGGTGGCGGAATTCTACAATGCCGCCGGCCTGCGCTTCACCGTGGTGCCGGACCGCTGCATGGATCTCTTTGACTTCTCCTACAGGGGCCTCAACCTGTCCTTCCAGAGCAAAAACGGCCTGACCTCGCCCCAGGCCTTCACCCCGGCGGACGGTGAGTTCGCCGAGCAGTGGCCAGGCGGGATGCTGGTCACCTGCGGCCTCGGCAACGTCGGCGGCCACAGCACCGGCGGCGGGATCTTCCCGACCCACGGCCGCATCTCCCACGTCCCCGCGTCCAACTTCGGCACGGAGACCCATTGGGACGGGGACCGCTACGTCCTGCGAGCGAGCGGCGAGGTGCACCAGACGAAGATGTACAGCCGCCACCTCTCCATCCGCCGCACCATTGAGACGGGTCTGGACGAAAAGACGGTCCGCATCC
>CAMGPO010000089.1 GCA_946060825.1 uncultured Clostridia bacterium
GACCAGATTGCCGATGTCGTGGAGCCAGGCAGCGATCTGCACCAGCTCCACCTCCCGCTCCGGATAGCCCAGGGTCTCCAGAATATAGCCGCTGTTCGCCGCCACGATGCCCACATGGGCAAAGCTGTGCTCCGTGAAGCCCAGGGCGATCAGGGACTCGTCGGCCTTCCGGATGTAGGTCCGGATGGCTTCATTCTGTTTCACATCATCCAGCGTTACCATATTGCTCCTTTCCGGGCGGGAACTGCACCGTAATCTCCGTTCCCTGCCCCGGCTCGCTCTTGAGTTCCATGCGGGCATCGTGGTACTGGGCGCCATGTTTGACGATGGAGAGGCCCAGACCGGTGCCGCCGATGGCCCGGCTGTGGCTCTTGTCCACCCGGTAGAACCGCTCGAACACCCGGCTCTGGTCGGCATAGGGGATGCCGATGCCGGTGTCCCGCACCTTCAGGAGGACGCCGCCGTTCCGGCGGCCCACGCTCACGCAGACGCTGCCGCCCTCCCGGTTGTACTTGACCGCGTTATCGCAGAGGTTGGTGATCATCTCGTCGAGGATGCGGCGGACGCCGACTACGGTCTCGCTCCGCCCCTCCAGCGTCAGGGTGACGTTCCGCTTCTCCGCAGCTGGCCGCAGGGCCTGCAGCACCTCCCCGGACAGGGCGTAGAGATCCACCGCCTCCCGTTCAAAGCTCTGGGGATTTTCGTCGAGCTGGGAGAGGTTAATGATGTCCTCCACCAGTCCGATCAGTCGCCGGGACTCCCGGTAGATGTCCGAAGCGAATTCCCGTTCCTTCCCCGGCGGCACCATCCCCTCGGCCATCAGCTCCGCGAAGCCGGAGATGGCTGTGAGGGGCGTTTTCAGCTCGTGGGAAACGTTAGCGGAGAACTCCCTCCGCAGAACTTCCCGCTGCTCCCGTTCCGTCACATCCAGCAGAAGGATCAGCGCACCCGTGACCTGGCCGCTCGCAACCACGGGATTGGCCAGAATCTGCCAGGTTTGCTCATCGCGGACGATCCGGGCCTCGGTGCGGCGTCCGTTGAGGGCGGACTCTGCGGCCTCAAGCACCTCCGGCTCACAGCCGGTCCGGCGGATGGTCTTTTCCTCCGGTTTTTCGAGGAAGCGGCGGGCGCTCTGGTTGCAGGTCAGAACGCCGCCCCGGTGGTCCAGCAGCAGCAGCCCCTCGCACATATTGTCGGAGATGGCCGTGAACTCCCGCTGACGGCGGCTCAGCTCCTCCATCTGGCGGCGAATGGTGCGGTTCTGTTCGTCGAGACGGGTCGTCAGCGGCTCCAGCTCGCTGTAGCAGCCGCCGGACAACGGATGATCGAGGTCGATGTCGTTGATGGGCTGGGTGATGCTCCGGGCCAACCGGAAGGCCAAAAAGGCGCAGAACAGCAGCATCAGCACAAGAATCCAGAACAGAGCGCTGGCCAGCACCTGCAGCATGGCGGCCATGGCGCTCTGGGTGCAGGATATCCGCAGCACCGTGCCGTCGCTCAGGCGGCAGGCATAGTAGAGGGTTTTTTCCAGCAGTGTCTCCGAGTGGTGGTTGCTCCGGCCCTCACCGGTCTCCAACGCCTCACGAATCTCCTCGCGGTCGAGGTGGTTGTCCATGGCCGCGGCATCGGCAGCGCTGTCATAGAGCACCGTGCCATCCGTGTCCACCCAGGTCACCCGGTCGTCGGCCTCCAGCGTCTCGAGATAGTTCGCCCCGGACAGTTCCATGCCGTGGGAGATATAGCCGGCAGCCACGGTCAGCTCGTCGAACATCTCCGCCTCATAGTAACGGTAGAGGACGCTGAAGAACAGTACCGCCGCCAGAAGCAGAACCGAAAGGGCCGTAAAGAAGGTGCTTCGAAAGATTTTTCCCGTCATAGATTATCCCGCATCCGGTATCCGATGCCCCGCACGGTCTCAATATACTCTCCGGCCGGGCCAAGCTTTGCGCGCAGGGTACGGATATGGACGTCCAGGGTGCGGTTTTCCCGGTCCTGCTCCGCACCCCAGACCTTGTACATCAGAATATTTCGGGTCAGCACCATGCCCTGATTTTCGAGCAGCAGGCAGAGCAGCTCGAACTCCTTGTAGGTCAGGACGACCTCTTTGCCGTCCACCTGGACGAGGTGCTTCACCGGGCAGACGTAGAGCTGCCCCACCCGGTATTCCCGGGGCGCGGCGTCCTGCTCCGTCCTGCGGAGCACTGCCCGGACCCGGGCCACCAGCTCCATCATGCCGAAGGGCTTGGAGATGAAGTCGTCGGCGCCGTTGTCCAGACCGACCACCCGGTCGTATTCCGTATTTTTCGCCGTCAGCATAATGACGGGCACCTTTTTGGTGGCGCCGGAGGAGCGGAGTTTTTTCAGGACGGAGAGACCGTCCTCCTCGGGGAGCATGATGTCCAGCAGAATCAGCTCCGGCAGTTCCCTGCCCATGGCCTTCCAAAAGGCGGACGGAAGTGCAAAGCCCGCCGCCGTAAAGCCCTGGCTCTCCAGGGCGTAAATCACCAGTTTCCGGATGCTGTCGTCATCCTCAAGCAGATAAATCATCGGCACACCTTCCCTTCTACTGTTTCAGCATACCGCATGGATGTAAAAAACGCAACCGCCGAAATCTTAAATCCATGTGAAATCCGGCAGATTGCGGCGCAGGCCTTGTTTTGCCGGGAGAACCACGGTATAATAGAGAAAACGAACCGACAAGCTGTGAGGTATGCTATGATCGACCGACTGGGACGGGACGTCCACTACCTGCGCCTCTCTGTCACGGAGCGGTGCAACCTCCGCTGCCGCTACTGTATGCCCGAGGCGGGCATCTGCAAGAAGCGCCACGACGAGATGCTGACCGAGGACGAGATGATCCGCGCCGTGGAGGCGGCGGCCTCTCTGGGCTTCCATAAGCTGCGCATCACCGGCGGTGAACCGCTGGTCAAAAAAAATATTCTCTCCATCTGCCGCCGGGCGGCGGCGGTGGCGGGCATCCGGGAGGTCTGCCTGACCACCAACGGTGCCCTGCTGCCGGACTTCGCCCGTCCCCTGCGGGAGACCGGCGTCCGCCGTCTCAACCTGAGCCTCGATACCCTCGATGCGGACAAATATGCGTACATGACCCGCCGCGGCAGCCTTTCGGACGCCCTGCGGGGCCTGGACGCGGCCCTTGACGCCGGGTTCGACCGGGTCAAGGTCAACACCGTCCTCATCGGCGGCTTCAACGACGGGGAAATTCCGGCCCTGGCCGACCTGACCCGGCGCTTTCCCGTCGACGTCCGCTTCATCGAGCTGATGCCCATGTACGACGGCGGCGACTTCGGCCCCGAAGCCTACGTCCCCTGTTCCCGGGTGCTGGAGCTGCTGCCGGAAGCGCAGCCGGAGCCGTGCGACGGCGGTGTGGCGGAACTGTACCGCCTGCCGGGAGCCATGGGCCGCGTCGGCCTCATCCGGCCCCTCAGCGCCCACTTCTGCGGCGATTGCACCCGCCTGCGGCTGACGGCCGACGGCCATCTCCGCCCCTGCCTCCACGCCCCGGAGGGCCGCTCCATCAAGGGTCTGGACTTTGCCGCCATGCGGGCGGCCATTGAGGAAGCGGTTCTGGAAAAGCCCGCCTGGCATGGCGTGCTGACGCCGGAGCGGAGAAGCCGGGCCGGCCGGAACATGAACGAGATTGGGGGATAGACATGGAAGATTTTACCCACTTTGACGAACAGGGCCGGGCCAAAATGGTCGGCGTCGGCAAAAAGCCGGTGACGGAGCGCACCGCCGTGGCCGCCGGCCGAGTCCTTGTGAACCGTGAGACCTTCGGCCTCATCCAAAGCGGCGGCGTCAAGAAAGGCGACGTCCTGACCGTGGCCCAGATTGCGGGCATCCTCGGAGCGAAGCGGACACCGGATCTGATCCCCATGTGCCATCCGATTTTGATCGATGGCGTACAGCTCCGCCTGTGGCTGGACGAGGAACGCTGCGCCGTCGAGATCGAGGCCGCCGTCACCTGTACCGGACGCACCGGCGTCGAAATGGAGGCCCTGACCGCCGTCTCCACGGCGGCCCTGACGGTCTACGATATGTGCAAATCCGTCCAGAAGGACATGGTCATCGACGGCATCCGCCTGCTCTCCAAGACCGGCGGCGTCCATGGAGATTACAAACGGGAGGAATTGAAATGAAGTACACGGCAGCAGTCATCACCGTCAGCGACAAGGGCTACCGGGGTGAGCGGCAGGACACCAGCGGCCCCTCCCTCTGCCGCATTCTCGAGGAACACGGCTATGAGGTCGTCCGCCGGGAACTTGTCCCCGACGATATGGAGCCCATCCGGCAGGCCCTGCTGGCCTGCTGTGAGCAGAAAATTGCCCTGGTGCTGACCACCGGCGGCACCGGCTTCTCGCCCCGGGACATCACGCCGGAGGCCACGCTGTCCGTCGTGGAACGGCTCACTCCCGGCATTCCCGAGGCCATGCGAGCCGAGAGCATGAAGATCACGCCCCGGGGCTGTCTGTCCCGCTCCGCCGCCGGCATCCGGGGCCGGACGCTGATCGTCAACCTGCCGGGCAGTGAGAAGGCCTCCCGGGAGAACATCCTGGCCGTCCTCGATCCCATCGCCCACGGCCTCGACATTCTCCACTCCGAAGGCTCCGCCAACTGCGGCGGCTGATTTTGAAAGACAAGAACCCGCCCCTCGGGGCGGGTTCTCTGCATAGGAACAGGCTGTCATTCTGAGGAGCGGAGCGACGAAGAATCTTCCCGGAACCAGCTTCAAAAGATTCTTCGCTGCGCTCACACCGAGCCGCAGCGAGGCGCTTGCGAGGCCAACCGCCGCTTACGGCGGCTCTTAGGCCGAGTGGAATGACATTGTAGCGCGGTTTTCGGTCCGCTTCTGCCAGCGGGCGCGGGAGATGTAGGTGAAGTGTGCCCGTCTGGGTTCTTCGACGGTGTGGTGGGGCAGAAATCCGCACTTCTCCTGCACCCGGCGGGACTTTTCGTTCCCGTCAAAGTAGCTGCAAAAGACGTCATCGCAGCCGAAGTCCAGAAAGCAGCGCCGCAGCAGAGCCTCCACGGCCTCCGGGATCAGGCCCCGGCCCCAATAGGGCACGCCGATCCAGTAGCCGATCTCCCGTTCCCGCACCGGGTCGCCGTCAGAGCCTTTGCCGGGCGGCATGATGCCTGCGCTGCCCACCGGCTCCCCCGTCTCCCGCAGCACCACAGCGTAGGTCTCGGGCTCCGACAGCACCGTCCGGATGATCTCCCGGCTGTGTTCCACGCTGGTGTGCACCGGCCAGCCCGCCGCCGGGCCAACGGCCGGATCTTTGGCATAGCGGTAGAGGGCCTCCGCGTCCGCCTCCTCCCAGGGGCGGAGCAGCAGCCGCGCTGTTTCGATCGTCATGGCTTTTCCTCCTCTCCGGCGGGCAGGTCGCCCCGCTCCACCGCACAGGCCAGAAATTCCGGCGTCTTCGCCCAGTAGTTCCGGCCCCAGTGTGCGAAATCCCACTGCTCCATGTAGTCATTGCACTCATAGTCCACATAGACCAGATGCCCCTCCCGCAGGAGGAAATTGGTGGGAAAATAGTCGATGTTCAGCCCCTGCGCCTGCAGCCGGGCGGCCAGGGCCTCCATTTCTTCATACAGGCGCGGCTCCAGGGCGTCCCGCAGGACGAGGTCGTAGACCGTCTCCCCGTCGAC
>CAMGPO010000090.1 GCA_946060825.1 uncultured Clostridia bacterium
CCAACCACGCCAAGAACCTGTTCGTCGGCGTCGGCGGCAGCGACATGATCAACAAGTCCCACATGGTCGGCGCGGTCTACGGCATGGAGCGCATGATGGGCCGGGACAACACCCCGGTCCGGAAAATTTTCGACTACGGCATGGAGCACTTCCTGGCCGAGCGGCCCATCCTCTTCGTCCTGACCGTCACCACGGCCCCCGGCGGCAACATCCGCACCCACGGCATCTTCCTGGGCGAGGGCCGGAGCTGCCTGACCGAGGCCGTCAAGCTGGCCCAGCAGAAGAACATCGACTTTGTGGAGCATGGCCTCAAAAAATGCGTCGTCTACCTCGACCCCTGCGAGTTCAAGAGCACCTGGCTCGGCAACAAGGCAGTCTACCGCACCCGCATGGCCATGGCCGACGGCGGCGAGCTGATCGTCCTGGCCCCCGGCGTGGAGAAGTTCGGCGAGGACGCCGCCTGTGACCGGCTGATCCGCAAGTACGGCTACCGGGGCCGCCTCCACACGCTGGAGGAGTTCCGCAAGCCGGAGAATCAGGACCTGCGGGACAACATGGGCGCCGCCGCCCACCTGATTCACGGCTCCAGCGACGGCCGCTTCTCTGTCACCTACGCCGTCCGGGACATCTCCCAGGCGGAGATCGCCGGCGTCGGCTTCCGGTCCGCCAGCTATGACGAATTGATTCAAACATACAACCCCAAGACCCTCCGGTATGGCTACAACACCGTGGACGGCGAGGAGATCTACTTCATCCCCAACCCGGCCCTCGGCCTCTGGATCAACCGGGAAACCTTTAAGGAGTGAGCATCTATGAAACCCTTTCTGGATGAGGACTTTCTGCTGAACACCGACGCCGCGAAGAAGCTCTACCATGAGTACGCCGCCGGCCTGCCCATCATCGACTACCACTGCCACATCAACCCCCAGGAGATCTGCGAGGACAAGCAGTATCCCAACCTGGCCCAGCTCTGGCTGGGCGTGGGCGGCAGCCACTTCGGCGACCACTACAAGTGGCGTTTCATGCGGAGCTGCGGCGTGGACGAGAGCTACATCACCGGCACCCAGCCGGATCGGGAGCGGTTCCGCAAGTGGGCCGGGTGCCTGAGCAAGGCCATCGGCAACCCGCTCTACCACTGGAGCCACATGGAGCTGAAGACCTACTTCGGCTATGACCAGCCCCTGACCGCCAAAAATGCCGACGAGGTCTACGACCTCAGCGAGGAAAAGCTCCGCGACCCGTCCATGAGTGTCCGGGGTATCATCCGCCAGAGCAACGTCCGGCTGATCTGCACCACCGACGACCCGGCCGACTCCTTGGTCTGGCACCAGAAACTGGCCGCCGACCCGACCTTTGAGACGAAGGTGCTGCCGGCCCTGCGGCCCGACAAGGCCAAGGCCATCGAAGCCCCGGACTACCCCGACTACCTCCGGAAGCTGGGCGAGGCCTCCTGCGTCGAGATCCGCACCTTCGCCGACCTGAAAGCCGCGATGATCAGGCGCATCGACTTCTTCGGCTCCGTCGGCTGCCGCGTCAGCGACCACGCCCTCGAGTACGTCATGTACGCCCCGGCCTCCGAGGACGAAATCGAGGCCATCTTCGCCCGCCGTCTGGCCGGCCAGCTGCCCACTGAAGAGGAACGCCAGCAGTTCTACACCGCCTTCCTGCTCTTCGTTGGCCATGAATACGCCCGCCGCGGCTGGGTCATGCAGCTCCACTTCGGCTGCAAGCGGAACAACAACACCCACCGCTTCGCCGAGCTTGGCCCCGACACCGGCTACGACTGCATCGGCACC
This sequence comes from uncultured Clostridia bacterium, assembly GCA_946060825.1. Classification (GTDB taxonomy): domain Bacteria; phylum Bacillota; class Clostridia; order Oscillospirales; family Oscillospiraceae; genus RGIG3159. Next base: position 1,797 of record CAMGPO010000090.1, read on the forward strand.
GCAGCTCCGGCGGCCCAGATGGTCGACTTCCTGAACGCCCTGAACGAGGCCGACGCCCTGCCCAAGACCATCCTCTACAGCCTCAATCCCAACGACAACGCTGCCATCGGCAGCATTCTCGGCTGCTTCCAGGACTCCAGCGCCGTCTCCAAGCTGCAGCAGGGCTCCGCCTGGTGGTTCAACGACCACTTCCAGGGCATGACCGATCAGATGACCTCCCTGGCCAACTTGGGGATGCTGGCCGGCTTCGTCGGCATGCTGACCGACTCCCGCAGCTTCCTGTCCTACACCCGCCACGACTACTTCCGCCGCATCCTCTGCCGTCTCCTCGGCGGCTGGGTCGAGGAAGGTCTGTACCCAGCGGACTGGGACACCCTCGGCGAGATCGTCAGGGACATCAGCTACAACAACGCCGTCCGCTACTTCGGTTTTCCCCTAGAAACCGTCTGATTGGAAAAAATTGCGCGGAATCCGACTTGGATTCCGCGCGTTTTTTATCTGGTCTGGATTTGCCCGCCGACGCAGGCGGCTGCATAATTCTCCTCTCTTTGCAGACAATAGCAAGGCAAATCTTCACAAAAAAGGAGCATCCAAAGCCTATGAAAGCAACGGGCATTGTGAGACGTATCGACGACCTGGGCCGGGTCGTCATTCCCAAGGAGATCCGCCGCACCCTGCGCATCCGCGAGGGCGACCCCCTGGAGATCTATACAGAAAAGGACGGAGAGGTCATCTTCAAAAAGTATTCCCCGATGGGCGACCTCTCCGACTTCGCCGGCCAGCTCTGCGAGTCCATTGGCAAGAACACCGGCCGCATCGCCGCGGTGGCCGACCGGGACTCCATCATCGCCCTGGCCGGCGCGCCCAAACGGGATCTGCTGGACAAGCCCAACTCTCCCGCCCTGGAGCAGCTCATGAGTGAGCGCAAGTGCTACCGCTACACCCCCGGTACCACCAAATACCGCGCCACCGAGGACGCCGACCGCTACTACCTCGGCGTGGCCTCGCCGATTCTTGCCGACGGCGACATCCTCGGCTGCGTCATGATCCTGATGGATGAAAACGGTCAGGGCTTCGATGACGCCGACCAGAAAGTCGCCCAGACCGCCGCCGGCTTTCTCGGAAAACAGATGGAGAGCTGAACCTGCCCGCTGTGCTGCAAAGTACAGCGGGTTTTTTGTAAAAACCTCTCGCAGAAGTGGAAAAAGTATGCTATAATAATTTAGATTGTATGGTGGAGAAGTGTGAGCAGTCTATGGAGTTTACCGGCTTTCTCGGCAACGAACAACTGAAGACCCGTTTGAGCGGGATGTTCCGCCGGGAGAAGGCCTCCCATTGCTACCTCATCAGCGGCCCGGAGGGCTCCGGGAAGCATACCCTGGCCACGCTGCTGGCCGCGGCCCTGCAGTGCACCGGCGGCGGCGAGGTTCCCTGCCGGCGCTGCCCCCAGTGCCGCAAGCTCTTCTCCGGCAGCCATCCCGATTTCATCTCCGTGGACGATGAGACGAGAAAGACCATCCCTGTGGAGCAGATCCGGAAAACCTGTGCCGACGTGTTCATCCGGCCCAACGAGGGCAGGCGGAAGATCTACCTCTTCCCCCACGCGGAAAAGCTGACCCCCGCCGACCAGAACACCCTGCTGAAGGTGCTGGAGGAGCCGCCGGATTACGCCGTGTTCCTGCTGCTGGCCCCAAATCCGGGCCTGCTGCTGCCCACGGTCCGTTCCCGCTGCGCCGAGCTGCACCTCTCACCCCTGCAGGAGTCCGCTTTGCTGCCGGCTCTGCGGCAGCGCTGTCCTGGCCGTAGCGAGGCGGAATACCGCTGTGCCGCTGTTTCCGGCTATCTGGGCCAGGCCATCGCCATTCTGGAGCAGGCGGAGCCGTCGCCGAAGACCGCCGCCTTTCTCGAGGCCTTTGCCGCCCGCGACACCCTGGGAATGCTGGAAACCCTGACCTCCATGGAGAAGTGGAAGCGGGAGCAGCTTCTACCGGCGCTGCAGGAGTGGAGCGCCCTGCTGACCGAAGCCCTCTCCGCCAGGTATGGCGCCCCGGTTTCCAATCCAGCCCTGCAGACCGTCCGCGACCGGCGGACTGCCCGGGAAATTCTGGAGGCCGTCGAAGCCCTCCGCCAGGCAGAGACCTGGTGCAATGCCAACGTCGGCACCGGCGCCATCTGCGGCGCCTTGGCCGTCAAACTGTAAAGGATGCCTGCCCCTGGGGCAGAGAATTGGAGCAACTATGGAAGAACTGGAAACCAAGCGCCCGGAGGAGGAAGTCCCCGTTCCGTCCGAAACCGCCTATACCGTGGTGGACGTCCGCTTCCGTTCCGGCGGAAAAACCTATTTTTTTGACCCCGGCGACCTGACCCTGGCCGCCGGCGATGAGGTCATCATCGACACGGCCCGGGGCGCGGAGTACGGCGTCTGCGCCTCCGGCAGCCACAAAGTCGCGGGCCGTGAGATCGTCGCACCCCTGCGCCGTGTCCTCCGCAAGGCCACGGAGACCGATCAGCGGATTGCCGCCGAAAACCGGGAGAAGGAGAAGCGCGCTTTCCGCATTTGTCAGCAGAAGATCGCCGAGCACAAGCTGGATATGCAGCTTGTCTCCGCCGAGTGCGCCTTTGACGGCAGCAAAATTCTCTTCTTTTTCACCGCCGATGGCCGCGTGGACTTCCGCGACTTGGTGAAGAATCTGGCTGCCATCTTCCGCACCCGCATTGAGCTGCGCCAGATCGGCGTCCGGGACAAGGCCAAGATGGTCGGCGGCCTCGGCGTCTGCGGCCGGCCCTTCTGCTGCAGTGAGTTCCTGGCGGACTTCCAGCCCGTCTCGATCAAGATGGCCAAGACCCAGAATCTGAGCCTGAACCCCACCAAGATCTCCGGCACCTGCGGGCGGCTGATGTGCTGCCTCAAATATGAGCAGGAGGCCTATGAGGATCTGCTCAAAACAGCTCCCAAGAACGAATCCTTCGTGGATACCCCCGACGGCCGCGGCACCATCACCGACGTGAATTTGCTGCGCCAGACCGTGCGGGTGCGCATGGAGGATCAGCCGGACACCATCGGCACCTACCGTAACTGCGACATCTGTGTGCTTCGCAGCGGCAAGGCCAAGAAGAACGACCCGCCGATCCCGAAGGATCTGGCCCCCATCTCCTCCAGGCAGAAATCGGCCCCGCCCGCAGAGCAACAGGAGGAGGCGCTGCCGGTTCTCGAGCCGGTCATCCTCCGGTCGGAGGCGGCCCAGATGCCGGTTCCCGCCCCAGCGCCGGAGCGCACCGCCGAAATTCCGGAGCAGCGGGAGGACGCTCCTGCCCGCAGCCGCCGCCGCAGAAAGAAGCCCGCCGGCGCCGGCGAGGCCAAGCCCCAGAATTGGGAGCCGAAGGCCTGCGGCGAACAGCAGGTGAAGGAGGGCCAGCGCCGCAAGCCCCAGCAGGAGCGGCCCCAGACTCCGTCCCAGGGCGAGAGCGCCGAGGGTGGCGAGAAAAAGCCCAAGAGCAATCCACGCCACCGCTACCACCGCCGCAAGCCGAAGAACCCCGGCTCCGGTCCCGCGCCCCAGGCATAAAAACCAAGCCGCCGAACGAACTCCGTTCGGCGGCGTTTTTCAGTACAGCTCCACGATCCGGTCCATGGCCAGCTCTCTGACTGCCACAGTCACGACCCACTCGTCACCGATGAAGAGCTGGTATTCCCCCGGCAGCAGGCCGGAAAAGCGGCACTCCAGCCCGTCCTCCGCCGCCTCCAGAATCGCCTGCCGGGTGGTCCCACCGCCCTCGAGACGGCAGGTCGCCTGATCGCCATGGCAGCGGACGAGGATGCTGCCCCGTTCCTCGCCGGTCAGCTC
>CAMGPO010000091.1 GCA_946060825.1 uncultured Clostridia bacterium
TTAAGTGTCTCATGGCACACCCGGAGCTGCCGGAAACCGTGCCCAAGACGGTTAGCCCCGATATCGACTGAGCTCCTGTTCCCCATAACAAACGCGCTGCAAAATTGCAGCGCGTTTTTTCGAATTGGCACTGCAGCGCTGCCCATTCGGGTAGGGTTTTTCGTGGATACAAACCGCCGGCAACAGGAAAAATAGGCCGTTCCAATCCAACAAATTATCTGAATCAAAGTCCGCATATTGGGCGCAAATTTACGCAACTTCCACCATTCAATGTCTTATTTGCACAAAGTTCATTGACAACCCCAACCGCGCATGGGATAATATGTGCAAGACGCCGAGGGTGTCAAAATAAAATATTGTGTTTAGGAGGAGAGTCCATGAAGAAACTTATCGCCATGGTCCTTGCGCTTGCTCTGGTGTTGGCGCTCTGCAGTTGCGGAAAAAGCAGCGGAGAAGAAGCTCCCGCCGCAGATGGCGCTGCAATTTCCAAGGACAGCCTGATCGGCATTGTACTTCCCACAAAGGAAGAGTCCCGCTGGCTCAATGACCAGACCTATTTTGAGAAGTTCTTCGGCGAAGCGGGTTACAACTATGAAATCCTGTTCAGCCAGAACAATTCTGCCACAGAAAAAACCAATGTGGAGACGCTGATCAGCAAGGGCGCCAAAGTAATCGTCCTTTGCGCCTACGACGCCACCGCCGCCGCAGCAGCGGTCAAGGACGCCGCTTCCGAAGGCATCACGGTGATCTCCTATGACCGCCTGATTATGGGCACCGATCAGCTCGACTACTATGTCACCTTCGACAGCTGTTCCGTCGGCGAAGCCCAGGCCAACTACATCGTCGAGCAGGCCAAGGCCGCTGGTGGTTCCGGCCACAACCTGTACATCTACTCCGGCGCTCTGACCGATAACAACTCCGTGCTGTTCTTCGAGGGTGCATGGAAGGTTTTGCAGCCCTATATCGCCGACGGCACCTTTGTGGTCCGCAACTGCGACAAAGCAGTGGAGTTCAAGGACAAAAACGATCTGAGCCGCGATGAAATGATCTCCATCATGCAGACCATTGACTCTGAGTGGAACATGGCCGTCTGCAAATCTCTGGCTGAAGCGCACCTGACTGCGGTTGGCGCTGACGCCAAGGGCGATGTCTATGTACTGGCTCCTGCCGATGACGATTGCTGCCGTTCTCTGTCCGATACCTTCCGCGCTGATCCGGACGTCACCAGTCTGGTCATCACCGGCGCAGACGGCGTCGAAGCCTCCGTGCAGTACATCATCGACGGCAAGCAGTCCATGACCGTCTACAAGGACAGTCAGGCGCTCGTCAAGGGTACCGCCGCCATCATCGACGCGCTGATTGCCGGCAAGACTCCCGCCACGGACACGGTCTACAACAACGACGCTATGGATGTGCCCACGGTGCAGGCCGATGTTGTAACGGTCACAGCCGACAATATTGCCGAGGTATTCTTTGAGTCCGGCGTCTATGATGGCTCCAAGTATACCGGCTGGCAATAATTGCCAATCTCAGGAAAATATCCGGGGGCGTGCTGCAAACCCTTGCTTTGCAGCACGCCCTTTCATAAAGGAAACAGGACAGCGAGGTGTTATTGTGAGTGACTATATCCTCGAAATGCGGGGCATCACAAAAGAGTTTCCCGGCGTCAAAGCGCTGAACAACGTCAATTTCCGCGTCCGCCGCGGGGAAATCCACTGTTTGGTTGGGGAGAACGGAGCGGGCAAGTCCACTCTGATGAAAGTCCTCTCCGGCGTACACCGGTTCGGAACCTACACCGGTGACATTGTCTACAATGGAGAAGTGATGCAGTTCCACACGATCAAGGAGAGTGAGACGGCCGGTATTGCCATCATCAACCAGGAATTGGCGCTGATTCCGGAACTTTCAATCGCAGAAAATATTTTCTTTGGCCATGAACGGATGCGTGGCCGCCTGATCGACTGGAATGAGACAACCGTTCAGGCTGCGGAAATCCTGAAAAAAGTACGGCTGAATGTCAACCCGCAAATGAAGGTCCGTGAACTCCGTGTCGGCAGCCAGCAGCTCGTTGAGATTGCCAAAGCGTTGTCGAAAAAGGCAAAGCTGATTATTCTTGATGAGCCCACCTCCTCCCTCAACGAGGAGGACAGCGCGAATCTGCTTTCCCTGCTGCGTCAGCTGAAGGCAGAGGGTGTGACGCTCATCATGATCTCTCACCGTCTCAAGGAGGTTGTGGCGATCGCCGATACGGTCACAGTCCTGCGGGACGGCGCAACGATCCGCTCCCTGGACGCCACTGTCAATCCGGTGACCGAGAACGAGATCATCAAGTACATGGTCGGACGGGAGATCGACAACATCTATCCCAAACGGCAGGGCGGAACCATCGGGAAAACCCGCTTCGTCATTAAAAACTGGTCGGTCTACGACCCGAAACTCGAGCGCGAAATTCTGCACGAGGTCAACCTCGAGGTACGCGAAGGCGAGATTGTGGGTCTAGCCGGTCTGATGGGCGCCGGACGAACAGAATTGGCGCTGAGTCTGTTCGGCAATACCCCCGGATATCAGATCACCGGCGGTGAACTGCTCCTTGACGGAAAGCCGATCCGTTTTCGCTCTCCCAAGGCTGCCATTGACGCCGGCGTTGCTTATGCGACAGAGGACCGGAAACGTAACGGCCTGGTTCTGATTCAGGATATCAAATTTAACACCACGCTTGCCAACCTGAAGGCGCTGATGAGAGGTCCTGTGGTCAACGAAAACGAAGAAATCCTCGCAGCCAACAAACTCAAGAAGGACATCAACATCAAAGCGCCTTCCATCCAGCAAACTGTACTGAACCTGTCCGGCGGCAACCAGCAAAAGGTCGTGCTTGCGAAGTGGATTTTTGCAAGACCGAAGCTGCTGATCCTGGACGAGCCGACAAGAGGAATCGATGTCGGCGCAAAATACGAAATCTATTCCCTGATGAACGAAATGGTAAAACAGGGTATGTCTATCATTATGATCTCCTCAGAGCTGTTGGAGGTCCTGGGCATGAGTGACCGCGTGTACGTTATGTGCGAAGGCCGGATTACGGGCGTTGTCCCTGCAGAACAAGCCACCGAGCAGAGCATCATGCGGCTGGCGACAAATACAAAGGAGGCGTGAGCCATGAGTCAGAAGAAAAACGGGAACCTGGGCCATGAGGTGGCGGCGCTCCTGAAAACCAATGTGCGCAATTATGCGATGTTCATCGCCCTGGCCATCATTTTCATTGTATTTGAAATCCTGAGCAAGGGCTATTTCCTCACCGCAAGAAATCTGACCAACCTCATCAACCAGACCGGCTACATTGCCGTCATGGCAGTCGGCATGACGCTGGTGCTGATTATCTGCCAGATCGATCTTTCAGTCGGATTTGTGGCAGGCTTCCTCGGCGCCTGCGCGGCACAGCTTCTGGTGCTTGGCATTCCGGCAGGCGTTGTGATCGTGATCATTCTGATCATTGGTGCATTGATCGGCCTGATGCAGGGCCTGATCATCGGTAAGATCGGTGTCCCGGCCTTTGTGACCACTCTGGCCTGTGAATTTATTTTCCGCGGCCTGCTGACACTGGTGACAGAGGCTTCCGGAACCGTTCCGGTCACCAACGAATTCTTCACTTCCCTGTCCAACGGCTTTTTGCCTGCTGTTTTCCGAATCGGCTCTCTCCATGGCCTGACTTTGGTGGCCGGCATTCTTGCCATCGCCGCTGTGATCGTCACCCAGATTCGTCACCGCAAAGATCTGCAGAAATATAACTTCAAAACCAGCTCCATGCCGGTGTTTCTGTTCAAACTCGCCTTCTTTGCTGTTCTGATTGGACTGCTGACCTATGTGCTGGCAACCTACAATGGCATCTCCTGGACAATCGTGATTACAGTTCTCATTGCCGGTGTTTATAGCTTCGTTATGAACAAGACCCGCATTGGCCGCTATGTCTATGGCATGGGCGGCAACGTTGAGGCCGCCTCTCTCTCCGGCGTCAATGTCAAGCGGGTACTGATTTCAGTCTTTACTTCCATGGGCGTGATGGCCGCCCTGGGCGGTATTCTCTATACCTCCCGTCTCAGCTCCGCCACACCAACTGCAGGCAGCGGCTTTGAGCTGGATGCTATCGCCTCCTGCTACATTGGCGGCGTCTCTACTTCGGGTGGCATTGGCAGTGTCATCAACTCCGTGGTCGGCGCCTTTGTCATCATGTCGCTGACCAACGGCCTGAACCTGATCGGCGTCGGTATCTCCTATCAGTATGTTATCAAGGGCATTATCTTCATCTGCGCAGTCGCCATCGACGTCCGCAGCCGCGGAAAGAAAGCCGTGTAAACGGATTCATTCTCAATAAACCGCTCCGAAAGGGAGCAGTTCAGTCTGACAGGAAACCCGGCTGTGCATCAAGCGGCCAGGTTTTCAGCAGACTAAGGCCGGGCACCGATCGGTGCCCGGCCTCTTTTTTTGTCTTAACTCGTCTCAATTTCGACTTCGTAGCCCTGGACCTTTTCGCTGTAGTGGTGCGCCTGCTCCAGCATCATATCCTTGACCTTCATCAGACGAATTTGGGTGCTTCGTTCGTTCTCATCCAGCTTCATCGTGATGTACTTGATGTTCTTCCGGGTCTCGGGGATGATGACGTGTTCCAGCGCGTTGACACGGCGGCGGGTCTTTTCGATCTCGGACGCCATGAGCTGGCAGGCCTTCTCCGTCTCGGCCAGACGGAGCATATCCGGCAGGATATCGGCCAAGGATTTGACCGCTCCGTCCAGATCACCGGTAGTGAAGGCGAAGCCGTAGGCGTAGATGTCGTTCTCATCGGCAGTTCTGGTCCTGTAGTCAAAGACCGGCACACCGACGCTCATGATGTTTTTCTCCGAGATCTCCAGGTAGACCTCCTGCTTGGGGGTCATCAGGGCCGTGTGGAGGACTTCCTCCGACATACCGGCCTTGGCCACGACGAAATTGGTATTGGCGGCACGGATGCCGGCCTCCACCTTCTGCCGCAGCGCCATGTTCTCCCGGACGAGGTCCAGGAACTGGCGCATCAGCTCGTCGCGCTTGTCCTTCAGCAGCTTATGGCCGCGGGTCGCGGTGGCAAGTTTCTTCTTGAGACGTGTCAGCTCCATTCTGGTGGGGTTTACCTGTGTGGTTGCCAATTCACGTCACCTCTTTCCAGGCTTACACCTTGCCGTAGTACTGATCCAGGAACTTGTCGTCGATACGCTTCAGCTCGCTGCGCGGCAGGATGGAGAGCAGCTTCCATCCGATGGTCAGCGTCTCTTCGATGTCGCGGTTGGCGTCGTAGCCCTGGGAAACGTACTCCTTCTCAAAGGCGTCGGCGAACTTGGCGTAGATCAGGTCGATGTCCGACAGGGCCGCTTCGCCTAAGATGACCATCAGCTCCTTGGCCTCTTTGCCACGTGCATAGGCTGCGAAGAGCTGGTTCAGGGTGTTGGAGTGGTCGGCACGGGTCTTGCCCTCGCCGATGCCCTTGTCCTTCAGACGGCTCAGAGACGGCAGCACGTCGATGGGCGGGGTGACGCCCTTGCGGTACAGCTCACGGCTCAGGATGACCTGGCCCTCGGTGATGTAGCCGGTCAGGTCGGGGATCGGGT
>CAMGPO010000092.1 GCA_946060825.1 uncultured Clostridia bacterium
TGCGGAACGGCTGCGCCACCATGGCCCGCATCACCGGCAGCGGCTGTATGCTGACCTCCCTGATGGGGGCCTTCTGCGGGGCCATGCCCGAGCAGCCCTTTGAAGCCGCCTGCGCGGCCCTCGGGGCCATGAACCTCTGCGGCGAGATCGCCGAGGCTAGGCGCATCGAAAAGGGTACGGGCAATGCCACGTTCCGCACCGACCTGATCGACGCCGTCTTCAACCTGACCGAAGAAAACCTGGAAAAAGGAGTCCGTTATGAAATTTACAAGGGATGAAATCCGCCGTTCCATGCTGCTCTATGCCGTCACCGACCGTGCGTGGCTGAAGCCGGGGGAGACCCTGCCCCAGGTGGCCGGGGCCGTGCTGCAAAGCGGCGCGACCTTCCTCCAGATCCGCGAAAAAGACCTGGACGAGGCCGCCTTTGAGGCCGAGGCCGAGCAGCTCCGCACCCTCTGCGCCGGCCGCCGGGTGCCCTTTGTCGTCAATGACAGCGTCGAAATCGCCCTCCGGTGCGGGGCTGACGGCGTCCACGTCGGCCAGTCCGACATCCGGGGCCGGGACATCCGGGCCATGATCGGGCCGGACCGCATTCTCGGTATCTCCGCCGGGACCGTGGCCGAGGCCCAGGCCGCCGAAGCCGCCGGGGCCGACTACATCGGCGTAGGCGCGATTTTCGCCACGGGCACGAAGAAGGACGCGCGGAACCTGACGATGGACGCCCTGCGGGCCATCCGGGCCGCGGTGACGATTCCCGTCGTGGCCATCGGCGGCATCTCCGCCGCGAACATCGATCAGCTCGCCGGCAGCGGCGTGGACGGCGTGGCCGTCGTCTCGGCCATCTTTGCCGCCGAAGACCCCGCTGCCGCAACGGCCCAGCTGCGCCAGAAGGCGGAGGCCCTGTTCGGCCATGGATAAACGCTTCGCCATCTTCGACATGGACGGCACCCTCGTCGACTCCATGGGCTACTGGGCGCGGCTGGGCCGCGAGTACCTCGAGGGCCGGGGCGTTCACGAGAGGCTGGAGCCGGTCCTGGCCCAGATCGAGTCGATGACTATGCTGGAAGCAGCGGAATTGTTCCTGCGGAGCTTCGGCCTCAGCGGCACGCCGGAGGAGGCCGTGGCCGAGATGAACGCCACGATGGAGGCCCATTACCGGGCAGATATCCCCCTGAAACCCGGCGTCGCGGACTACCTCCGGGGCTTGAAAGCCCGGGGCGTGACGCTCTGCGTGGCCTCCGCGACGGCGGAGCCGCTGGTCGAGGCCTGCCTGACCCGGCTGGGGGTGGCGGACTGCTTCGACTTTTGGCTCTCCTGCGAGACGGTGGGCGTGGGCAAGCACCGGAGCGACGTCTACGACGCGGCGGCGGCGAGAATGGGCACGCAGCCCGGCGAAATCGCGGTTTACGAGGACGCCCTCTACGCCGCCCGGACGGCCAAAGCAGCGGGCTACTACGTCGTCGCCGTCTACGATGCCAGCGCCGCCGCCCGGTGGGACGAGCTCTGCGCTCTCGCCGACGAATCCATTGTTCATTGGTGACTTTCCGGACTCTGGCCTGGTTTGGCACGCCGGGTCGTCGCGCCCTACAACCAAATTGTCATTCTGAGCGAAGCGAAGAATCTTTTGTAACCGGGTACGGAAAGATTCTTCGTCGCTTACGCGCCTCAGAATGACATGGGAAGCCCTCGTGACAGTCTGCACATCGTTCCCCGGGCGACCGCAACACCGAGCCGCAGCGAGGCGCTTACGGAGCCAACCGCTGCAAAGCGGCGGCTCTTAGGCGGAGTGGGGTCGCCCCTACAATCCGTTTTTTTGGAGGTTTGATCTATGTCCGCAAGCATTGCCATTCAAGTTCTGCCCGAAGCCCCGAACGACGCCGAGCTCTGCCGCATCGTCGACGAGGTCATCGCCTACATCCAGTCCACCGGCCTCCGCTGTGAGGTCGGCCCCTTCGAGACCACCATTGAGGGAGAGAGTTATGACAACCTCATGGAGATCGCTGCCGAGTGCCAGCGCGTTGCCGTCCGGGCCGGCGCGCCTAAGGTCTCGGCTTACATCAAGGTCGTCTACCGCCCCGAGGGCGAGATTCTGACCATCGACCAGAAGATCGGAAAATATCGTTAACACCCCGCGGATAACGCGGACACAATCCGCGTGTTCCGGCGGCAGATTGGGGGCACCACCTTCTGTCGCCTTAGAAAAGTAATGCTGACAAAACGAAAGGAGAAACAACATGAAAACAGCATTATCCATCGCCGGAAGCGATTCCAGCGGAGGCGCCGGCATCCAGGCGGATATCAAGACCATGTCGGCCCACGGCGTATTCGCCATGACCGCCGTGACGGCCCTGACCGCCCAGAATACAACCGGCGTCACAGACATTATGGAAACCACTCCTGCCTTTTTGGCCGCCCAGCTCGACGCCGTGTTCACCGACATCTACCCCGACGCGGTCAAGATCGGCATGGTCTCGTCGGCGGAGCTGATTGCCGTCATCGCCGAAAAGCTGGCCCAGTACAGGGCGAAGCACATCGTCGTCGATCCGGTCATGGTCGCCACCTCCGGCGCGCCCCTCCTGCGGCCCGACGCCGTCGAGGCCCTGCGGACGAAGCTCCTGCCCCTGGCCGAGGTCGCCACGCCCAACATCCCCGAGGCCGAAATCCTCGCGAACATGACCATCGCCTCTCCGGAGGACATGGAGGCCGCCGCGAAGATCATCAGCGACCGCTACGGCTGCGCCGTCCTCTGCAAGGGCGGCCACGATCTCAACGACGCCAACGATCTCCTGTGGAAGGATGGCACGGCCCGCTGGTTCCGGGGCCGCCGCATCGACAACCCCAACACCCACGGCACCGGCTGCACCCTGTCCAGCGCCATCGCCTCCAATCTGGCCCGGGGCATGGACCTGGAAACCGCCGTCGACCGCGCCAAGGCCTACATCTCCGGCGCCCTCGCCGCCATGCTCGACCTCGGAAAAGGCCGCGGGCCGATGAACCACCTCTTTGATTTGAAAGGGGAGTTCCAGGCATGATTTCGACGATTATCACCATTCTCTTTGCCGTGATTTTCCAGGGCGCGACCCTCTGGTTCTGCAGGGGCCTCAAGTTCAGCGTCCGGCGGCTGTGCTATGCCAGCCTCGCCTGCGCCCTGACCATTGTTCTCTCCTATATCTACATCCCCCTGCCCACCGGCTCCTCCATTGCCTGCTGCACGGTTCTGCCGCTGATGGTGCTGGCCGCGGTCACCGACTACCGCCTCGCCATGTTCTCGGGCTGGGTCTGCGGTGTACTGGTCATGTTCCTGGTGCCCGGCTGGCAGCCCGTCCACTGGGGCCAGATCTTCGTCGAGCAGATGGTCTGCTTCTCCTGCCTCGGCTACACGACCATTTTCGGCGCCCAGAACCGGGGTCGCCTCCTCTGCGGCGCTCTGCTGGCCTCGGTGCTGAAGATCGTGGGCCACATCCTCAGCGGCGTCCTCTTCTTCTCCCAGAACGCCTGGGCCGGCTGGGGCGCCTGGGGCTACAGCCTCGCCTACAACCTGTCCTCCACCGTCCCCGAGTGCGCGATCTCCATCGTGCTGCTGCTCCTGCTGCCCCTGGGGGCCCTGCGGCGGGCCGCTTCGAAGGGAGGGGCCCTATGAGCTTTGTCGCGAGGTGTGTTGAGGACTCCCTGCCCGTCTGGCAGCAGTGCCTCGAAACGTCCTTCCTGCAGCGGCTCGGCGCAGGAAGCCTTGAGGAACGCTGCTTTGCCGGTTATCTGGTGGACGACAGCCTCTACCTCCGGGAGTACGCCAAGGTCTTCGCCTGGGGGATGCTGAAGGCGGAGGACATGGCCGCCATCCGGGTCTACCACTCCCTGCTGTCCTACGTCAACGAGAGCGAGGACGCCACGCGGCTGATGTATCTGGAGCGCTATGGCCTCCGGGATGAGGACATCCAGCGCCTGCCCCTGCGGCCCGAGAACGCGGCCTACACGGCCTGTATGCTGGAGGCCGCGAAACGGGGAAGCGGCGCGCCCCAGTGCATGATGGCGGCCCTGCCCTGTATGCTGAGCTATGTGTGGATCTTCCGGCGGCTGCTGGAGCAGTACCCCGGCGTACGGGACACGGTGTTCTGGCCGCTGGTGCGGGACTACGTCAGCGACGGCTATGAGGCGGTCTGCCGCGAGTGGGCAGCCTATGGCGACGCGGTCTGCGCGTCCCTGCCGGAGGCGGAGCTGGCGGAATGCCAGGCCCTGTTCCGGGCCTGCTCGGAGCACGAATTGAACTTCTGGCACATGAGCGAACGTCCCCGCGCCGACGTTGTCATCCGCATCTGACAAAAAGAACCGCCCCGGAGGGGCGGTTTTTATCAGAATTCGATGCGGTATTCCAGTTCCGTCCGGTTTTCCCGCTGGGCCTCGCTACTGACCGACGTTGTGCCGCTGCACTTCATCTGCCCCAGGACAGCGTCGATCTGCGCGGCTTCTTTTTCCGTGATTCCGGAGGAGCGGCTGCACTGAAATCTGTAGGTCTTTGATTCGATTTTGTTTTCACTGTTCCCGGTTCGCATCTGGATCAGCTTCTCAATGTCGCTCTCATTTTTGAAGTAGACGAGCTTCGGCACAACCGGCACAGTATGGCCGCTGAACTTGATGTCCGCTGCGATCTCCACGCTGGAAAACTCGCTGCCGGACTGGTCGTAGGTGCCGGAGGCTCCCGCCTTTGCAGCCGACACTTCGGCCTTGGCCTTTTTGGCAACGATGGTTTTCCTACGCTCCTTGAAGGTGATCTGCACCCGCTTGGCGCCCAGCTCCTGTGCAATCAATTCCAGCTCGTTGACGCGGGCCTTTTTGAGACAGTCGAAATACTCATCCAGACTGATGTACAGATCGGGTTGAAAGGGATCCGCGTAGTAGACCGTCTCCGACAGCGCCGGATAAAACGCTAACCCGAGCTGCTGGGCGCAGTCCCCATATAGGTGGAGCACGTCCATGCCCTTGACGGCGGTGCGGTAGCCGACGGAGCCACTGCACGCCTCGCTCTCGCTCCGCCGCTTGTCCCGGCCGACGATGCAGACCATTTTCGGATTCTGTCCGGGCTGGTCTTTACTGCCGCGCAGATCTTCCGCGAAAACAGGGCGAAGGTTTTTTCGATCCATCTCGAGTTTCGCGTCAGAAATGGCCTTTCCAAGCCGGTCACCACTGGTTCGGATGCCCTGTTCCGCCGCGAAAGCGAGTTTTTTGGCCTTTTCCTTGGCCTCTAGAAGATTATCATCCCCGAGACCAAAGTCATCCCGGTCGATTTTCCCATTGCCGTTCTTATCCACGGCGCTCAGAATGGTTTTCTGCGTTTTTGCGGCGGTGTCCTTCGCCATGGCCGAAGCGCCGGCAACCGCTTTGCCGAGCTGGGCCGCAAATCCCCGGTCGGCGCGTTTGACGGCACCGGTTTCGTCTGCTTTTTTCAAGGCGCATCCTCCTCTGTGGTGATCTCGTTCTATAGGCTGCAGAATTCGCGAGGTCGTGCATGGCCTGTGCGAAAACGGTTGTTTCTTTGATTATAGCAGGGATATCCGGCATTTACAATCCTGGCGGTTTTCCAAGGGGGCCCAAAGAAAGAACCGCCCTGGGAGGGGCGGTT
>CAMGPO010000093.1 GCA_946060825.1 uncultured Clostridia bacterium
ATTTTTTCCAACCAATACGGCCTTCTGGGCCGCACCAAAACCGCAAAGGAGATGCTGCACCAATGGCAGAACTGAACCATGGAACCTTCTATGGCGTTGGCATCGGCCCCGGCGACCCGGAGCTGCTGACGCTGAAAGCGATCCGCATCCTGCGGGAGTGCCCGGTCATCGCCGCGCCCCGCACCGCCAGCGGCGAGATGCTGGCTCTCGACATCGCCCGGCAGGCCGTCGGCCTTGACGGCAAGATTCTCCTGCCCATGGACTTCACCATGGACCGCGACCCGGCCAAACAGCACGCGGCCCATGAGGTTGCCGCCGATCTGGCGGAGGAATACCTGCGGCAGGGGCAGGACGTGGCCATGCTGAACCTCGGCGACGTCTCCATCTATGCCACCTTCGGCTATCTGCAGGAGATTCTGGAGCAGCGGGGCTACCGTACGGCCATGGTGCCCGGCGTGACCAGCTTCTGCGCCGTCGCCGCCCGGCTGAACACCGGCCTGACGGAGATGAACAAGCCCTTACATATCGTCCCGGCCGGCGGCGGCCCCCTTGCGGAGACGCTGGACCTGCCCGGAACCAAGATCCTGATGAAGTCGGGCCGCCAGATCCCCCGGGTCGTGGAGACGCTGCGCAGCCATGGCTGCCTCAACAAGGCCGCCATGGTGCAGAACTGCGGCCTGCCGGACGAGACCGTCTACCGGAACCTCGAAGACGTGCCGGACTCCGCCGGCTATTTCGCCACGATCATTGTGAAGGAGTGACATGATATGGTACATTTTGTGGGCGCAGGCCCCGGCGCGCCGGATCTCATCACCCTCCGCGGGGCGGAGCTGCTCCGCACCGCCGACGTCATCATCTACGCGGGAAGCCTCGTCAACCCCGCCCTGCTGGGCATGGCAAAGGCGGAGTGCCGTATCTATAACAGCGCCGAGATGACCCTCGAGCAGGTGCTGGCGGTCATGCGGGAGGCGGAGGCCGCCCACCAGACCACGGTGCGGCTCCACACCGGCGACCCCTGCCTCTACGGGGCCATCCGGGAGCAGATGGACGCCCTGGACGCGGAGGGCGTCGCCTATGACGACACCCCGGGCGTTTCCAGCTTCTGCGGCGCTGCCGCCGCCGTCAACGGGGAATACACCCTGCCCGGCGTCAGCCAGAGCGTCATCATCACCCGGCTGGCGGGCCGTACGCCGGTGCCCGAGCGGGAAAACCTGGCCTCCATGGCCTCCCACGGGGCCACCATGGTCATCTTCCTGTCCTCCGGGATGCTGGACCGGGTGCAGGCGGAGCTGCTGAAGGGCGCTTATACCACGGAGACCCCGGCGGCCATCGTCTACAAGGCCACCTGGCCCGAGGAAAAGGTGCTCCACTGCACCGTCGGCACCATCGCCCAGAGCGCGGCGGAGGCCGGCATCCGCAATACGGCCCTGGTGCTGGTGGGCGATTTCCTGCGCCCGACCTACGAGCGCAGCAAGCTCTACGACCCGGCCTTTACAACCGGCTTCCGGCAGGGTACCGTATGAAGCTCTGCTATCTGGCCTTTACCGGCCGGGGCATGGCCCTGGCCGAAACCCTTGCCGCCGAACTGGACGGTGAGGTGATGCGCTGCGGCCAGCCGTTGAAGCTGGACGCGTGGACGGCAGCCCGGTTCCCGGAGGCCGACGGCCTCGTCTTTGTTGGGGCGGTGGGCATCGCCGTCCGGGCCATCGCGCCCCATGTCCGCAGCAAGACCAGCGACCCGGCGGTCGTGGCCGTGGACGAGTGCGGCCGCTTTGCCGTGCCGCTGCTGAGCGGCCACCTCGGCGGGGCCAACGATCTGGCCCGGAAGATCGCCAAGGCCTGCGGGGCCGTCCCCGTGATCACCACGGCCACGGATGCAAATGGCGTCTTTGCCGTGGACGAGTGGGCGAAGCGGCAGAACTGTACGGTGGCGAACGCGGAGCGGATCAAGCTCGTCTCCGGCGCGCTGCTGGCAGGAAAGCCGGTGCGGGTGCGCAGCCCCTGGCCCATCGCGGGAGAACCGCCCGCCGGTATCATTCCGGTGGAAAACGGCCCCTGCGACGTGGCGCTGGACGTCTGCGGCGGGACGGAAGAGACTCTGCGCCTCGTGCCGAAGGTTGCAGTGCTGGGCGTCGGCTGCCGCCGCGGCATCTCCTGCGAGGCGCTGGAAGCGGCCTTCGCGGCCCTGCGCCAAAGGACCGGCCTCGCGGAATCCGCAATCTGCGCGGCGGCGACCATCGATCTGAAAAAGGACGAGACCGGTCTGCTCGAATTCTGCGAGCGCCGCGGCTGGCCCCTCCGCATCTACACGGCGGCGGAGCTGCAGACGGCGCAGGGGGCGTTCACGGCCTCGGAATTTGTGACCAGCGTGACCGGCGTGGACAACGTCTGCGAACGGGCCGCCGTGCTGGCGGCGGGAGACGGCGGAACGCTCCGCTGGAAAAAACAGGCGGGCGGCGGCGTGACCATGGCGGCTGCGCTCCGGCCCTTTGCACCAACTTGGAGGTGGCAGGATGAATAACGTGTTTGTAGTCGGCCTCGGCCCCGGCGGCGAGGCTTTCCTGACGGGGCAGGCCCGGGCGGCCCTTGCATCGGCTGAGGTACTCTGCGGCTATACGGTCTATGTGGATCTGGTGAAGCCCCTGTTCCCGGACAAGGAGACCTTTACGACCCCGATGCGCAAGGAGCTGGACCGCTGCCGCTGGGCGCTGGAAACCGCGTCCCAGGGGCGGAGCGTGGCCCTCGTGTGCAGCGGCGACGCCGGCGTCTACGGCATGGCCGCGCCCCTTTTGGAGCTTGCGCCAGAGTTCCCCAACGTGGAGATCGAGATCGTGCCCGGTGTGACGGCGGCCCTCTCCGGGGCGGCGGCTCTGGGCGCGCCCATCGGCCACGACTTCTGCGTCGTCTCCCTCTCCGACCTGCTGACCCCCTGGGAGGTCATCGAAAAGCGGCTGCAGTGCGCGGCGGCGGGCGACTTCGCCCTCTGCCTCTACAATCCCAGCTCCCACAAGCGGGCGGACTACCTGCGCCGCGCCTGCGAGATTCTGCTGGCGGCGGGCAAGGATCCCGAGACCGTCTGCGGCTGGGTGCGCAACATTGGCCGGGAGGGCCAGACCTCCCATCTCTGCACCCTGGCGGAGCTGCGGGATGAGCAGGTGGATATGTTCACGACGGTCTTCGTCGGCAGCAGCACCACCCGCGAGATTGCGGGCCGGATGGTCACGCCCCGGGGGTACCGGGCGAAATGAGGGCGGTACTGTTCAGCGGCACCACCGAGGGGCGGCGGCTCTCCGCGGCCCTGGCGGAGCTGGGCGCGGCGGTGGAGGTCTGCGTGGCCACGGAATATGGCCGGGAGGAGCAGGGAGAGCTGCCCGGTGTCCGGGTGCATACAGGCCGCCTGGACACGGCAGGCATGGAGGCGATTTTACAGGGGGCCGATCTCTGCATCGACGCCACCCATCCCTATGCCACGGCGGTGACGGCCAACATCCGCGCCGCAGCGGAGGCCGCCGGGGTTCCGTACCGCCGGCTTTTGCGCCGTCCCAGCGTGCTGCCGGAGGGCAGCATCACGGCGGCGAACGCCCCGGAGGCCGCGAAGCGGCTGGCGGAGACCGAGGGGAACATCCTGCTGGCCACCGGGGCCAAGGAGCTTTCAGCCTTTGCCTTCTTAGGCGGAGCACGGCTCTATCCCAGAGTGCTGCCTCTGCGGGAGAGTCTGGAGGCCTGTGAGGCGGCGGGAATTCCCCACCGCAACATCATCGCCATGCAGGGGCCCTTCTCGCTGGCGCTGAATCTGGCGCTGATGCGGCAGTTTGACATCCGCTATCTGGTCACCAAGGACGGCGGCACGGCCGGCGGCTTCGGGGAAAAGGCGGAGGCGGCCCGGCAGGCCGGCGCAACTTTGGTGGTCATCCGCCGTCCGGCGGACAGCGGTGAGGACTATGAGACGATTCTGGAGGATTGCAGGAGGCTGCTTCGATGAAGGTGACGCTTTTGGGACTGGGCGGCGGAGCCGCCGGAACCTGGACGGAGGATGCACGGCTTGCGCTGGAACGGGCGGAGGCCGTGTTCGGCGCGCCCCGGTTGCTGGCCGGCCTGCCGGACATCGATGGACAGCGCCGCATCGCGGCCACCCGGCCCCGGGAAATCCTCGATGCGCTTTTGAATCTGAACTGTGAACGGGCCGCCGTGGTCTACAGCGGCGACACCGGCTTTTATTCCGGCGCACGGCTGCTGCTGCCGCTGCTGCGGGAGCAGGGGATCGAGGCGGAAGTGCTGCCCGGCCTTTCCAGCGTCCAGCTGCTCAGCGCCCGGCTGGGCCGTCCCTGGCAGGACTGGAAGCTGGTCTCGGCCCATGGCCTCGACTGCGACGCCGTGGAGGCGGTCATGGCGGGAAAACCCGTGTTTTTCCTGACCGGCGGTTCTCTTGGCCCGGCGGCCCTCTGCGGCCAGCTGGCGGCGGCGGGACTTGGCAATCTGCCGGTCACGGTGGGAGAAAACCTCGCCGCTCCGGAGGAGCGGGTCGTGTCCGGCACGGCGGCGGAGTTTGCCGCAGAGAAATTTGCGCCCCTCAGCGTTCTGCTGGCGGAGGCTGCGCCCACCATGCCCCGGCGGACGCCGGGCTGGCCCGACGGCTGGTTCCTGCGGGGGGCGGTGCCCATGACGAAGCAGGAGGTCCGGGCGGCGGCTCTCTCCAAGCTGGCCGTGGCCCCCGGCGAGACCTGCTGGGACGTGGGAGCCGGAACCGGCAGCGTCAGCGTGGAGCTGGCGGCCCTCTGCAGCCACGTCTATGCCGTCGAATGTGAAGCCGAGGCCTGCGAATTGATCCGGCAGAACCGGGAGAAGTTTCACGCCTGGAATCTGACGGTGATCGAGGGCCGGGCCCCGGAGGCCCTGAACGACCTGCCCGCCCCGGACGCCGTCTTTCTCGGCGGCACCAAGGGCGCTCTGGCTCCCATTGTGGACGCGGCCCTTGCCAAGAATCCCAAAGCGCGGCTCTGCATCAGCGCCATCGCCCTGGAAACCCTTTCCGCCGCGATCGAAACGCTGAGGGAACGGGGCATCGAGGCCGAGGTTACCCAGCTGGCAGTCAGCCGCACCCGCCCCGCCGGGAGCCTCCATCTGCTGACGGCCAACAATCCGATTTTTCTGATTACGGGGAACTGTCCATGATCGAAGTGATGCTCGCCGCGCCCCAGTCGGGCGGCGGCAAAACGGTGATGACCTGCGCTCTGCTGCGGGCCTTTCAGCGGCAGGGCCTGAACCCCTGCGCCTTCAAATGCGGCCCGGACTACATCGACCCGATGTTCCACCGCGCTGCCCTCGGCGTGGACAGCCACAACCTCGATCTCTTTCTCTCCACCCCGGAGACGGCCCGGAGCCTCTACCGCCGCTACGCGGCGGGACACGGGGCGGCGGTCACGGAGGGTGTGATGGGTTTCTACGACGGCGTCGGCGGCACGACGGCGGAGGCCAGCGCCTGGCACGTGGCCGACACCCTGGACCTGCCGGTCCTGCTGGTGCTACGGCCCAAGGGGGCCAGCCTGACGCTGGCGGCCCAGGTGCGGGGATTGCGGGAATTCC
>CAMGPO010000094.1 GCA_946060825.1 uncultured Clostridia bacterium
GGCACCAAAGGGTACCAAACAGGGTGCCAAATTGCCGGAGGTCTTGATACAAGGTCGCGAAATCGGCGTTTTTCTCGCGTTTTCGCGGCTTCCCTCGTCTGTCGAGTGGATAGAGCAAGACCTTAGGAATCGGGTGCTCTATCCTGCTGAGCTACAGAGACAGATGATCTATTATGTTATTTTAGCGTCTCAACGCGTACAAGTCAAGAAAAAACAAAATAAGACAGATTTGTTTGGTGCGGCTTTTTCCTTATTTGGCAGAGCGTAAATAATTTTTTCCTTTTGATTGGATAATGGCCGCTATAGCATTGACAATTTGCGCCAAACAGAGTACAATACAACATGAATAAAAACAAATACAACACAAACGGAAGTTTACACCCTGTTTTTGTGGAGTTGTTTTTAGAATAATCAGATAGGAGTGACATACATGGCAGAAGGCGTATTGATGCCGAAGGCCGGCATCACCGTGGAATCCTGTATCATCGGCGAATGGAAAAAGAAGGTTGGCGACCCTGTCAAAATCGGTGATATCCTTTTCACCTACGAGACGGACAAAGCGGAATTTGAATGTGAATCCACTGCGGAAGGCACCCTGCTGGACATCTTCTTCCAGAACGGTGATGAGGTGCCCTGCCTGATCAATGTCTGCGCTGTCGGCAATCCCGGCGAGGATGTCTCCGCTCTGAAGTCCGGCGGACAGGCTGCCGCGCCGGCTGCTGCTCCTGTGGAATCGCCGAAGGCGGAAGCTGCGCCCGCTCCGGCCCCTGTGAAGGTGGTTCCCACCGGTCCTGTGGCTGAGGCGGTCATCATGCCGAAGGCCGGTATCACCGTCGAATCCTGCATCATCGGCGAGTGGAAGAAGCAGGTCGGCGAGCAGGTCAATGTCGGTGATATCCTCTTTACATACGAGACGGACAAGGCGGAGTTCGAGTGCGAGTCCACAACCGCCGGCAAGTTGCTGGCTGTGTTCTTCCAGAATGGCGACGAAGTACCCTGCCTTGTGAATGTCTGTGCCATCGGCAAGGACGGCGATGATGTCGACTCCCTCCGTCCCGGTGCAGCTCCCGCTGCCGCTCGTTTGGAAGCGCCCGCCGCTGAAACTCCGGCTGCTGCGCCTGCCGCTGCTGAAGCGCCTGCGCCCGTGGCCGCAGCTGCTATTTCTCCCAGAGCCAAGGCCCTTGCCGAGCGTGCCGGCGTTGATACCGCCTGTGCTTCCGCAACCGGCCCCCATGGCCGCGTCATTGAGCGCGACGTCCGCCGCCTGATGGAGGAAGGCCCTGCCGAGGTCAAGCCCGCGCCCGCTGCTCCGGCTGCCGCTCCTGCGCCCGCTGCCGCCCCGGCTCCTGCTGCTGCACCCGCTGCACAGGCTGCTGCTCCTGCCGCCGCTGCTCCGGCTCCCGCTGCCGCTGAGGCCGACTACGAGGATGTCAAGTTCAACCAGGTCCGCAAGGTGACGGCCAAGGCCATGATGAAGAGCCTTTCCTCCATGGCCCAGCTGACCCAGCAGTTCTCCTTCGACGCCACCCAGATTCAGGCCTACCGCAAGATGCTTAAGGGCATCGACGGCCCTATGGGCAAGATCAGCCTGAACGACATGGTCATGTTCGCGGTCTCCCGCACCATCCTGTCCTGCCCGGATCTGAACGCCAATATGCTGGACGACACCACCGTCCGCCACTTCAAGCACGTCAACCTGGGCTTTGCCTGTGACACCCCACGGGGCCTGCTGGTGCCGGTCATCTTCAAGGCCGACGAGATGAGCCTGCTGGAGCTGTCTGTCGAGGCCAAGCGCCTGGCCGAGGAGACCAAGGGCGGCAAGATCAGCCCCGACTATCTCAGCGGCGGCAGCTTCACCGTGTCCAACATCGGCTCCATGGGCTGCGAGGCCTTTACGCCTGTCATCAATCCGCCCCAGACCGGCATCCTCGGCGTCTGCAACATCCAGACCCGGATCAGGTCTGCCAAGGACGGCATCATTGAGACCTACCCGGCCATGGGCCTGAGCCTGACCTTCGACCACAGAGTGATCGACGGCGCTCCGGCTGCCCGCTTCATGAGCGAGCTGTGCAAGAATCTCGAAAACTTCATGACCCTGCTTGCCAAGTAAGAAAAAATTCTGTAGAATAGAATTATCTTATTGAACGAAAAGGAGAATTTATATCATGGCGAATTTTGATGTACTGGTAATCGGCGGCGGCCCCGGCGGCTATCTCTGCGCAGAGCGTGCTGCTCAGGGCGGTTTCAACACGGCCCTCATCGAGAAGGGCAATCTGGGCGGCACCTGCCTGAATGAGGGCTGCGTCCCCACCAAGAGCCTGCTCTACTGTGCCAAGCAGTATGCCACTGCTGTTCACGGTAAGGACTATGGCTTTACCGCGTCCGATGTGAAGTACGATCATGCCGCAGTCATCGCCCGCAAGGAGCGCGTTGTCAAGAAGCTGGTTGCCGGCGTCGGAGCTTCTATGAAGGGCAATCACGTCACCGTCTACAAGGGCGAGGGCGTCATCAAGGGCCGCAACCCAGAGAAGGGCTACGACGTTGAGGTGGCCGGTGAAGTCGTCACAGCTGACCGCCTGGTCATTGCCACCGGTTCCGTCGTTGCAGTTCCTCCGATTCCCGGCGTCAAGGAAGGTCTGGCCTCCGGCTTCATTGTGACCTCCCGCGAGTTCCTCTCCATGAAGGAACTCCCCAAGGAAATGGTCGCCATCGGCGGCGGCGTCATTGGCCTGGAGATGGCATGCTATTTGGCCACCGTTGGCGTCAAAGTCACCGTCGTGGAAATGATGCCCAAGATCGCCGGTCCCACAGATGCAGACATCTGCGACAACCTGATGAAGACCTATCAGAAGGACTATGGCATGAAGTTCGAGCTGTCCGCCAAGGTCAAGGAAGTCAAGGCCGACAGCGTCGTTTTTGAGGACAAGGACGGCAAGACCGTAGAGCTGAAGTGCGACAAGGTGCTGCTGGCCGCCGGCCGCCGCGCCAACATCCAGGGCCTGAACGTTGAAGCCCTCGGTATTGAAACCAACCGCGGCGCTGTCGTCACTGACCGTCATATGCTGACCAACGTGCCCAATGTCTACGCCGTCGGTGACTGCAACGGCAAACTGATGCTGGCCCACACCGCCTACCGGGAAGCCGAGGTTGCCGTCAACCATATGCTGGGCATCAAGGACGAGATGAAGTACGACAACGTGCCCTCCGTCATCTACACCAACCCCGAGGTTGCCTCTGTCGGCCTGTCCAAGGCTGCCGCCGAGGAGAAGGGCCTGAAGGTCAAGGAAGTCAAGGTCCCCATGCAGCTCTCCGGCCGCTACATCGCCGAGACCCTGCGCGGCGACGGCTTTGCCAAGATCGTCTATGACACCGAGCGCAGCCGCATTGTCGGTGTGTGCATGGTTGGCAACTACGCCTCCGAGATGATCTACGGCGCTGCCATGATGCTCGAGACCGAACTGCCCCTGAGCCAGCTCAAGAAGATCGTGTTCCCGCATCCCACCGTCTGCGAAGTCATCCGCGAAGGCCTGTTCATGCTGTAACCTGGAGAAAGAAGGAAACACAATGCCGAAATCTCTTTATGTTGATCCCGTAAAAACCAGAGCGGCCGGTTCCATTCATTTTGAGGATATCCCGGTCTGCCAGTACAACAAGACCATTGAAGAAGAACGCAAGAACTACTCCGACGAGGACCTGATCCGCATCTTCCGGGACATCACCATCCTGCGTGAGTTCGAGTCCATGCTGACCCTGATCAAGACCCAGGCCAGCTACAACGGCGTTGACACCACCTATCCCGGCCCTGCTCACCTGTCTTATGGCCAGGAGGCCTCCTGCGTCGGCGAAGCCTATCTGCTCGACAAGGACGACATCATCTTTGGCTCCCACCGTTCCCACTCTGAGATTCTTGCCAAGGCTCTGTCCTGCATCAACAAGATGTCTGACAAGGAACTGATGGATGTCATGGAGAACTTCCTGGGCGGCAAGACCCTGCGGGCTGTTGAGAAGTTCGGCAAGACCGATGACGTAAAGGAGCTGGCGATCCGCTTCGTCCTCTATGGCGCGCTGGCGGAACTGTTTGCCCGGGAGAACGGCTTCCATCACGGCATGGGCGGTTCCATGCACGCGTTCTTCCTGCCCTTCGGCATCTATCCCAACAACGCCATCGTCGGCGGCTCTGCCACTATCGCGGCGGGCGCTGCTCTCTACAAGAAGGAGAACGACAAGAAGGGTCTCGTTGTCTGCAACATCGGTGACGCCTCTCTGGGCTGCGGCCCCGTCTGGGAAGCCTTCAACTTTGCGGCCATGGATCAGTACAAGACCCTGTGGGAAGAGGGCAAGAAGGGCGGCCTGCCGGTCATCTTCAACGTCTTCAACAACTCCTACGGCATGGGCGGCCAGACCCGCGGCGAGACCATGGCCTATGATATGCTGGCCCGCATCGGCGCCGGTATTACCCCTGACCAGATGCACGCTGAGCGTGTCGACGGCTGGAACCCCCTGGCTGTCATCGACGCCTATCGCCGGAAGATGCCCCTCATCAAGAACGGCGACGGCCCCGTCCTGCTGGACGTCGTAACCTACCGCCTTGTCGGCCACTCCACCTCCGACCAGAATGCTTACCGCACCAAGGAGGAAATCGAGGATTGGCGCAGCTACGACCCGATCATCACTTACCGCAAGGCTCTGGTGGATGCCGGCGTCGCTACCGACGAGCAGATGGAAGCCATCCTGAAGGAGACTGCCGACCGGATGACCATGATCTGCCGTGCCGCTGCCGATCAGGAGATCTCCCCCTATGTCGACTTCAAGAAGACCCCCGACTTCGTGGCTGACCTGATGTTCTCCAACGAGACCGTCCGCTCCATGGATCCCACCGGCGAGATCCGCGTGACCGGCCCCAAGGAGTCCTGCTCCAGAGTCCAGTCCATCGCCAAGAAGGAGCGCGCCGCCTTTGACAAGGACGGAAAGCCCGTCTCCAAGATGAAGGTCTACAACATCCGCGACGCCATCTTTGAGCCGCTGATCAACAAATACTACGAGGATCCGACCCTGATCTCCTACGGCGAAGATGTCCGTGACTGGGGTGGCGCCTATGCGGTCTACCGCGGCCTGATGGATGTCATCCCGTATTCCAGACTGTTCAACTCTCCGATCTCCGAGGCCGCTATCGTCGGCACCGCCGTCGGCTACTGCATGTGCGGCGGCCGCGCCGTGGTCGAGCTGATGTACTGCGATTTCATGGGCCGTGCCGGTGACGAGATCTTCAACCAGATGTCCAAGTGGCAGGCCATGTCCGCCGGCATCCTGAAGATGCCGCTGATTCTCCGCCTGTCCGTCGGCGCGAAGTACGGCGCTCAGCACTCTCAGGACTGGATCGCCTTGGTTGCCCACATTCCCGGCCTGAAGGTTTTCTTCCCGGCCACGCCTTACGAGGCCAAGGGCATCATGCAGTCCTGCCTGAACG
>CAMGPO010000095.1 GCA_946060825.1 uncultured Clostridia bacterium
GGCTGAACTATGAGATCGGTGTCATCAGCCGCATGGGCTATGTGAACTACTATCTGATCGTCTGGGACTTTATCCGCTATGCCAAGGAGCGGGGAATTCCCGTTGGTCCGGGCAGAGGTTCCGGCGCCGCCTCCATCGCGGCCTACTGCCTCCACATCACTGAGATTGACCCGATGAAGTATGCCCTGATCTTCGAGCGGTTCCTGAACCCGGAGCGGGTTTCCATGCCGGACTTCGATACGGACTTCTGCCAGGAGCGCCGGGGCGAGGTCATCGACTATGTGACGCGGAAATACGGGGCCGACCACGTGGCTCAGATCGTCACCTTCGGCACCCTGGCGGCGAGAGCCGCCATTCGGGATGTGGGCCGGGCCATGAACTTCACCTATGCCGAGACCGACGTGGTGGCCAAGCTGATTCCCACGACCCTCCACATGACCCTGGACGAGGCCCTGCGGGTTTCGCCCCAGCTCAAGGAGAAGTACGACGGCGACGAGCGCATCCGCTCCCTGATCGACACGGCCCGGGCCATCGAGGGCATGCCCCGCAATACCTCGACCCATGCCGCCGGCGTCGTCATCACCGAGCGGCCGGTCTATGACTATGTGCCGCTCTCCCGGAACGACGACACCATCGTCACCCAGTTCACCATGACAACCATCGAAGAGCTGGGCCTGCTGAAGATGGACTTCCTGGGCCTGCGCAACCTGACGGTCATCGAGGACGCGGAGCGGGAGATCCGCCGCCGCACACCGGATTTCTCCATGAAAAACGTTTCGGACAGTGATCCGGAAACCTACAAAATGCTTGGCGAGGGCCGCACCTCCGGTGTGTTCCAAATGGAATCCGCCGGCATGACCGGCGTCTGCGTCCAGATGAAGCCAGGCTCCATCGAGGATCTGACGGCTATCGTGGCCCTTTACCGGCCCGGCCCCATGGACTCGATCCCCAAGTTCATCACCAACAAACTGAATCCAAAACTCATCACCTACAAAACGCCGCAGTTGGAGTCCATTTTATCGGTCACCTATGGGTGTATGGTATATCAGGAGCAGGTGATCGAGATCTTCCGCCGCCTCGGCGGCTACACCCTCGGCCAGGCCGACAATATGCGCCGGGCCATCTCCAAGAAGAAGCAGGCCGTCATCGTGGCTGAGCGCAAGACCTTCGTCTACGGCGATCCGGAGCGCGGTATTCCCGGCGCGGTGAAAAACGGCGTCAGTGAGCAGGCGGCCCAGGAGATCTATGACGAGATTCTCGACTTTGCCAACTACGCCTTCAACAAGGCCCACGCCGTCTGCTATGCCAAGGTGGCCTACGACACGGCCTACCTCAAGTGTCACTTCCCCAAGGAATACATGGCGGCGCTGATGACCTCGGTGCTCGACAGCTCCGGCAAGATCGCCGCCTACATGGCCGCTTGCAAGGAGATGGGCATCGCCCTTCTCCCGCCGGATATCAATGAGTCGGAGGACAATTTCACACCGGTGGAGGGCGGCATCCGCTTCGGCCTTGCCGCTGTCAAGAACATCGGCAAGGGTTTGATCCGGCAGGTCATCCGGGAACGGGAGACCAACGGCTCCTTCCTGACCTTCGAGGACCTCTGCGAGCGCACCTGTGACACCGATCTCAACAAGCGTGCCATGGAAAACCTCATCAAGTGCGGTGCGTTGGACTGTTTTGGCCTGCACCGCTCCCAGCTCCTGCGGATCTATGACGTGGTCATGGACGCCGTGGCCGAGAGCCGGCGGCAGAACGTCGACGGCCAGATGGGATTCTTTGACGTGGCCATGGACAACCCTGCACCCTCCATCGAGATCCCCGATATTCCGGAGCTGCGGCGCTCGGATCTGATGGCCATGGAAAAGGAAACCACCGGCCTCTATCTCTCCGGCCATCCGATGGATGACTACCGTCCCTTGCTCAAGGGTGCCAACGTGGTGCCCATCGGTGAGCTGCTGGCCAGTTTCAGCGACGGCGACGGCGTCTATCAGGACGAACAGACCCTCTCTGTGGCGGGCATTGTGCAGAAGGTACGGAAAAAAACCACGCGCAACAACTCTATCATGGCCTATGTCACCATCGAGGACGACACCGGCTCCATGGAAAACCTGGCCTTCTCCAACACCCTGCGGCAGTATGAACGGCTGCTGCAGGAGGGGACGGCGGTGATTTTGAACGGCCGCGTCTCGGTGCGGGACGAAAAGGAGCCGCAGCTCGTCATCAACCGGGTCGCGCCCATCGGCGGAGGCGGCGGGGAACCGCCCGGCCAGCAGCTGGCCCCGCGCGGTAAGCTCTATCTCAAGCTGCCCTCGGAGCAGGCAGCGGTCTGCGGAAAGGTCTGCGCGATTCTGTCCATGTTCCCGGGCAAAATCCAGACGGTGCTCTATTTTGCAGACACGGGCCTTCGCCGCGGTACGACCTGCGATTCCCAGGAACTGATGCTGGGAGAATTGCGCCGGATATTGGGACCTGAAAACGTTGTTCTGAAATAGATGATTCACAAACGTCAAAATCTATGCTATAATAACTTAATTCGAGGAATTTGAAAGGAGGCAGAGCATTGCATCTACGGTTTCATAAGCGGCTTGTCCTTTGCCTGCTGGCTCTGCTGCTTTCGGCCTGTCTGAGTGGCTGCCTGCTGAAATCGGCGGATGAGCTCTATGCCCTGCCGCGGCAGTCGGACGCCTATTACGATCTGCAAACCGAGATCGAAACGATTGTCACCGGCACGGTGACCTACTGCGCCCCGACGGACGGGGAGAACCGTCAACCCCTGCAAATGCAGGACCTGGACGGCGATGGCAGCAATGAGGCCATCGTTTTTGCCCGGGATACCGGCGAGAAGCCTCTGAAGATCTTCATCTTTGATCGGGATGGCGAGGGCTACCACTTGGTATCCACCATCGAAGGGGACGGCACCAGCTTTGGGTCGGTACTGTACGCCCAGATGGACGGCTCGCCGGGACAGGAGATTGTCGTCGGCCGCAGCATCAGCGATCAGGTGCAGAAGTCCATCAGTGTGTACACCTTCCAGGGCAACAGCACGGTGGAGCTGATGTCCGCCAACTACTCTGTCTACACCACAGCTGATCTGGATGCCGATGGCCGAACCGACCTGTTTCTGATTCGGTTTGAAACGGAAGCCCAGACTGCGGCCGTGGAACTCTTCCGCTACAGCGAGGGCGTTATGATCCGGGATCCGGAGCTGAGCCTGTCCAACGGCGTCACCAACGTTAAGCGCATTGTCTCCGGCTATACGGATGCGGATGTTCCGGCGGTTTTTGTGGCAGGTGCGCTGGACGAGAACCTGATCGTCACGGACGTTTTTGCTCTGCGGGATGGTGTCTTCCAGAACATTGCAGCCTCCGGTGAAGTCCCCGGCGGCCTGACGGTACGGAATTACAATGTCTACGGAACGGATATTGATGATGACGGACTCATTGAGCTCCCGGAGGTGCGGACATTGCCGGACTTGAAGGACGCGGGTGACACAACAGCCTTTCGTCTTATACGGTGGTACAATCTGGATCTGGAAGGCAATAAAAAGGAGAAACTGCTGACATACCACGACTATTCCTATGGCTTCTATCTGGTTTTAGATCCGCAATGGGATGGCCGTGTGACCATAAGTCTGGACGATTCTGTGGAGGAGGGTACCGCTTATACGTTCCGTTGGTGGAACGGCACGAACCTGCCGCAGGAGGAGCTCTTTACCCTCTACGTGCTGACCGGCGACCACCGGCAGCAGCTGGCTGAAACAGACGGCCGGTTTCCTCTGGGGGACCGGAACGAAGTCACCGTCGCTGCCTCGCTGGCAGAGGGAGGAGAAGGTGCCGGCTTGACGGAAGAGGAATTGAAGGACTGCTTCTGTTTTATCCACATGGATTGGAACTCCGGCGAAATGTGAGGAGAAAAATATGAAAAAGGTACTAATTCTGGAAGATGAAGTGAATATCCGCAGCTTTGTGGTCATCAACCTGAGGCGGGCCGGATATGACGTGATTGAGGCGGGGCTCGGTCAGGAGGCTCTGGACAAGCTGGCCCAGAATCCAGACATTGGCGTGGCGATTCTCGATGTCATGCTGCCTGATATCGATGGTTTTGAGGTCTGCCGCAGCATCCGCACCACTAACCGCCAGATCGGCATCATCATGCTGACGGCCCGGAATCAGGAGATGGACAAGGTTACCGGCCTGATGACAGGTGCGGATGACTACATGACCAAGCCATTCTCTCCGGCGGAGCTGACGGCCCGGATCGATGCCCTTTACCGCCGCATCGGCAACGACACTGCCGCCGACGCCGAAGAACTGCGCCAGGGACCTTTTACGCTGAACATCCGAAACCGCACTCTGGACAAGGCGGGAACCCGGATCAGGCTGACCCAGGTGGAATATGCGATTATGAAGCTTTTTATGCAGAATCCGGGCCGCGCCCTCTCCCGGGAGGACATTCTGACGACGGTTTGGGGCCGGGACTATGATGGCGAGCTGAAGATCGTGGACGTGAATATCCGCCGCCTGCGGATCAAGATTGAAGATGACACCGCGAATCCCACCTATATTACCACCGTATGGGGCTTTGGCTATAAATGGGGCGCATAAAAAAGGACCGCGTCCTGGGAGCGGAATCGATTTTTGGACGTCGGAGCGGCGGCCTGCGCGCCAGATGGTTTACCAATACCCTCGGCGTGGTGCTGGCCATTGTGGTCGCCTGCGTCATCATCTTTTCGATGGTGATCTCGTCCTATTACTACTCGACGCTCCGCTCCGGCATGGAGACCAAAGCCAATACGACCAGCAGCTTCTTTGAGAGCTATATCTCTCAGAGCTATAACGAGTTCTATGAGTCCTGCATCTCCTTTGCCCAGAGCTTCGAGGACAAGAACACCATGGAGCTCCAGTTTATCGACACCGGCGGACGGCTGGTTGCGTCCTCCTATGCCCAGTGGTCCGGCTCCTCGCCGGGAACCTCGGACATTGCGGATGCGATGGAGCAGCGGGAGACGGTACCCTTCATGGGCGAGGATCCCAGAACCGGAGAGCGGATTCTGGCGGTCTCCACACCGCTGATTTACTCCAACGGTGAGGTCATCGGCGTCCTGCGCTATGTGACAAGCCTGCGAAATGCTGACCGGCAGATTTTGCTGATCACAGCCACGGTTGTTCTGGTCGGTCTGGCCTTTGTCCTGTTTGTCATCTTCGGCAGCAATTACTTTCTGCGCTCCATTCTGGAGCCGATTGCCGAGATCACGGCCACGGCCAAGCGCATCGCCGCCGGCAGCTACGGCAGTCACATTCAGAAGATTTCCAAGGACGAGATCGGCGAACTGGCCGAGACCATCAACGAGATGTCCGACGCTATCAGCCGGACCGAGCGGATGCAGTCGGAACTGGTTTCCGCGGTGTCCCATGAGCTGCGTACTCCACTGACGGCCATCACCGGCTGGGGCGAAAC
>CAMGPO010000096.1 GCA_946060825.1 uncultured Clostridia bacterium
CTGCAACTGTGATTGTCATTGTCTGTATCTCCTTAAACGTTATTTTAATTCGTCAATAATTGCGGCAAGGTCTGCCTTTGGGGTTGCGCCTACTACGCGCTCCGTTTCCGCGCCATTCTTGAAGAAGATAATGGTGGCCTTTCTATCTTCACACGTTCCAACGGTCTACACCCCTCAGTCACGGCAAGCCGCGACTTTCCTCGAAGGGGAGCCTTTGGACGGCGCAGAACCCGAAATCCTCCCTTGTGTAAAGGGAGGTGTCATGCGGAGCATGACGGAAGGATTGCTACCTTCCGGCCCCTTTTCCGCCGCATGCGGCACTTGCTTCGTGACGCAGGGCACCTTTCACGAATGGAGTCAGCAATATGGTCATTTTTCTCTCCGGCGGCTGCAAGAACGGGAAATCCTCCTATGCCGAGCGGCTGGCCGTCCGGCTGGCCGCCGGCGGCCCCCTCTACTATGCCGCCACCATGATCCCCCACGACGAAGAAGATCAGGCCCGCATCCGCCGCCACCGGGCCGAACGGGCCGGCCTCGGCTTCACCACCGTGGAGCAGGGCGTCCACATCGACCGCTGCGCCGAGGGACGCGCCGACGGCACCTTCCTGCTGGACAGCGTGACGGCCCTGCTCTCCAACGAGATGTTCCCCTGGCCCGGCGATCCGGATCCGGACTGCGCCCCCCGGGTGGCGGAGGAACTGACGCGCTTCGCCGCCTCCGTCCGCCACACCGTCTTTGTCAGCGACTTCCTCTACGCTGACGCCGAGACCTACGACCCCCTGACGGAGGACTACCGCCGGGGCCTCGCCCTCCTCGACCGCACCCTCGCCGCTCTGGCCGACACGGTCATCGAGGTCAGCGCCGGCAATCTGATTCTGCACAAAGGAGAACTCCCCCGATGAAGAGCTTTCTGACCGCCCTCTCGATGGCGATGAGTATGTTCTGCGCCCTGCCCTGCCCCTGCCCCCGCTGGGACGAGGATCTGCGAAGCCGGATGCTGCTGTGCCTGCCCATGGTAGGGCTGGTGATCGGCGGCCTCTGGACCGCCGCCGCCTGGGTCCTCGACCTGATCGGCTGCCCCCAACTGCTGCGGGCCGCCGTCCTCGCCTGCCTGCCCTGGCTGCTGACCGGCTTTCTCCATCTCGACGGCTACATGGACTGTGCCGACGCCATCCTCTCCCGCCGCGATCTCCCCACCCGGCAGAAGATTCTCAAGGACTCCCACGTCGGCTCCTTCGCCGTCATCGCCCTGGTGCTGCTGGCCCTGGCCGCCGTCGCCCTCTTTGCCGGAGCCGATCTCCACGGCCGCTACTGGGTGCTGCTGGTGATTCCCGCCGTGTCCCGCTGCTGCGCCGCCGCCTCGATCTTCTCCATCCCGCCCATGGAGGGCAGCAGCTACGGCGCCCTCTCCCGGGATCCCGGCGGCTGCGCCGGCATGATGCTTCTGGCCGTGGCCCTCTGTGTTCTGGCCGTCCTGCTGTGCGGCCTGCCGGGTCTCGGCGCGGCGGGCACCCTGCTCACGACCCTGCTCTTCATCCGCCGGGGCGTCCGCCAGCTCGGCGGGATGTCCGGCGACATCTCGGGCATGGGCATCACCCTCGGCGAGGTCTGCGGCGTGGCCGTCCTCGTCCTGCTCTAGGAGGTATCCCATGGAACTTATCATCGGCGGCGCCTATCAGGGCAAGCGCGCCTGGGCCATCGAACACTTCGGCCTCGCGGAGACCGATATCTGCACCTGCACGGCGGAGCATCTTCCCGACCGGAGCTGCCGCTGCATCGACCGCCTCGAGGAATACGTCCGCGGCTGTGTCCGCCGGGGCGAAGCCCCGGATCCCGAATTCCGGGAGGACGCCGTCCTCATCTGCCGGGAGATCTTCAGCGGTGTGGTGCCCCTTGACCCGGAGACCCGCCTCTGGCGGGAGGAGACGGGCCGCTTCCTCGCCCAGCTGAGCCGCCGGGCCGATCACGTCACCCGGCTGTTCTGCGGCCTGCCCCAGAGGCTCAAATGAGGACGGTGTACCTAATCCGCCATGGCGCGACGGCGGCGAACGAAGCCCATCTCTACTGCGGCTCCACGGACCTGCCCCTCTCCCCCGCAGGCCGGGCAGAGCTGTTGGCCCTCCGGAAATCCGGCGGCTATCCCGACGCGGCGGGCCTCCGCTGCTTCACCAGCGGGATGCGCCGCACCGGCGAGACACTGGACCTGCTCTGCGGCCCTGTGGAACGGGAGGCCATCCCCGGCCTCCGGGAGATGGACTTCGGCGTCTTTGAAGGCCACAGCTACGACGAGCTGTGCCGCCGGGCCGACTATCAGGCGTGGATTTCCGGCGACAACGAAAAAAACCGCTGTCCCCAGGGGGAGAGCGGCGAAGGGATGACGAAGCGGGTTCTGGCAGCCTTTGCGGCCCTGCCGCAGACCGGTGATCTCCTGATCGTAACCCACGGCGGGCCGATCGCGGCCATTCTGGCCCACCTGTTCCCGGAGGCGGGGAAGAACCGCTACGAGTGGCAGCCGAAGAACGGCCGCGGCTGGGCCGTCACCCTGGACGGCTCCCGCCCGGTCTCCTACCGCCCGGTCCCATCAGAATGAAACGGTGTACGAATCGTCACCTTGCGGCGGACCCATGGGTCCCGCCGTCAAACGCCCCGATACACCCCCGCTTCCATGTCATTCTGAGGCCGCAGACCGAAGAATCCTTTGCGCCCTGTTCCTGGAAGATTCTTCGTCATTTCATTCCTCAGAATGACAGACGCAAACAGACAGCGGGCCTGCCCTCCGGCAGGCCCGCTGCTTTGTTCAGTTCATGGTGTAGATCTGGCTGCTGAATTCCTTTTTCCGCATCGTATTGCGCATCGTGGGCACCGCGCCGAGGGCCGTGAACAGGTACACCAGCACCAGCGTGCCATAATACCCCCTGGTCTCGATGGCTCCCGCCTCGATCAGGGCCGGAACCGCCCGAAAGGAGTCGCCAAAGCCGGCCTCAGATATGGTTGTTCGCCACGGGATTCTCTCCATTTTTATACAAATTCCAAAATAAGTATACCAAACGGAAGAATCCTGTCAAGGCTCAATAGCCGATCTGGCGGTGGGCCTCGGCCATCAGCCGCTGCACGGCCAGAGACTCCCGCTGCAAGGCGCGGCAGCCTCCGGCGTCCTCGCCTTCGACCCAGCGGGCGAAGCGCTCCAGCACCCGCTCCTGGACGCCGTCCAGCATGGCCGGGTTCGGGATGGGCCAGCGGTCGACGGCGATGCCGCAGTCGATCTCCTCGGTGGTCTCCATGGTGTGCTTCTCCGCGCCCAGGACCACGGAGATGTTTTTCAGCGTATAGGCCGCCCGGTCGCAGAGGATTTCACTGCCGAGGATGCTGTGGCAGCACTTGGACACGGTCAGGACGGCGTCGAAGTCCTTGTAGTGGAGGGTCAGGGCGGTGGTGCCGTCCACTTCCCCGAGGAAGCGGGCCGAGGCCGTCAGGGATTCCGGCTCGCCGAAGAGGTTCACGGCGAAGTGGAGCGTATAGACGCCGAGGTCGCTGAGGACGCCGCCGTAGAGGCCGCGGTCAAAGCTGGGGAAGTGCTCCCCTGCCCGGACGCGGTCCAGCTTGCTGGAGCGCTGGCTGTAGTCGATGTGGGCCGACACGACCGGGTTCTCCGCCAGCTCCCGACGCAGGTAGTCCATCACCGGCGAATAGAAGTTCATGACCGCCTCGGCAAAGACCAGGCCCTGCTTCTCCGCCTCGGCCAGCACGGCCTCCAGCTCGGCGGGCGAGGTCATGGCCGGCTTTTCGCAGAGGACGTGCTTCCCGGCCCGGAGACAGCGGAGGGCAGCGTCACAGTGGAGGCGATTGGGAATGCAGAGGTAGACGGCGTCAATCTCGGGGTTTTTCAACATCTCGTCGAGATCGGTGTAGACAGCAGCGCCCTCCCCGGCAAAGGCCCGGCCCCGCTCCGCGTCCCGGGAGCAGACGGCGGTCAGGGAGCCGCCGGTGGCGGCGATGGCGCGCTTGTAGCGCTGGCTGAGCCAGTTGGTGCCCATGATGGCATAGTGCAGCATGGTGGATCCTCCTCGTTTTTCTTCCATTATAGAGCAGCGGGTACAAAAAATCCACCGTCTTTTCTCTGGGGGCCGTTGGGAATCACAGTGGAAGCGCCGCTGCAATTTACTGGATCCAGGAAACAATTTACCGGAACCTGAAGAGAAGAGAAGAGAAGAGAAAAGAAGAGAATAGAATAGAAGCGAACTGAATCGAAGAGGAAGAAGAAGAGAAAAACCGCGCCCTGAGGCGCGGCGGCGGCATCCCGCCTTCGGCTGCGGCAGAGCGCGGAGTTTTTGTTTTCCGGGAACGCCGTCCATACGGAACAGCTTCGGCAGAGCAGGACAGATGGTTCCCGCCGCAGGGACCACGCACAGCCGGCCGCGGCTAGGATCGGCGGTAGGTGTAAACGCAAACCTTTGTCGACACAAGGCCGTTGTAAGAGCATTCACCGATCCGTGGAGCGGCACGGCGCGAGGTCAAGCCGGATGGGTGGATGGAATTCCGGTCAGCCCGGTCCCTGCGGCTGCATTCTCAGCAGCCGCAGACATGCGCCTTTTTCTTCCATGTCTTTTTGTGCAGGAACAAAAAGACATGGCCGTCTGAGACATACCAGCCTTTCCGCGAATCGGGGCGTTTTGGGCGGACAGAGTCATCCGCCCCTACGGGAAATGCTTCGATGTCATTCTGAGCGAAGCGAAGAATCTTTTCGGAGTCGGTTACGGGAAGATTCTTCGGTCTGCGGCCTCAGAATGACATTTCCAATCTCCACACTTCAATCTCCACTCTGCTTGTCCCGTTCCTCCGGGGCGGTCAGGGCTGCCGTGGGCGCACCGGCGGGCAGGGCTTCTCCCCTCCGGCCTCCCCAGTTCCGCAGGCGGCGCAGGGCGTTCCGGCCCATGTCCAGCAGCAGGTTGAACTCGTCAAAGACCGGCTTGCACAGCAGCGCCACCACCACCAGCACCAGCAGGTCCGGGCTGGACAGGTCCGAGAGAGTGAACAGCTCGCCGAGGAACAGCACCGAGCCGGCAAAGGCCAACGACATCACGATGACCAGGGCGCGGCGCATCGGCGTGTAGGGCCTGCAGGTCTTGTTGACCATCAGCAGGCCGATGATGCCCACAAGACAGGTGCAGATCGTCGAGAGGGCGCCCTCCGTCAGATCAAAGGACAGATAGAACAGGATGATCGTGACCACCATGGCCACGTCGGCCACGGCCGCCGGGACGGCCCGGTAGATCACATTGGGCAGGAACCGGCCCTCGATCCGCCGCTTGTTCGGCGCCATGGCCAGGACAAAGGAGGGCACGCCGATGGTCAGGGCGCTGACGAGGCTCAGCTGAGTCGGGCTGAAGGGATAGGGCAGGGTGAATACCAGCGTGATGAGGGCGAGGCAGAAGGAGAAAATATTCTTCACGAGGTAGAGGG